>JBMYUK010000645.1:0-502 GCA_049605275.1 Phycisphaeraceae bacterium | reverse complement strand
CGGAATACCGAGTCACGAGACGACGGAGCGCGACGTGGAGTCTGACGCAGTCAGCGCGGATCACGGAACTAGTTGGCGAAGGTGGCGGCGCGTGATGACGACCTTGGCGTTGATCTACCTGATCTGGTGCGCCGCGCTGTTCCTGCTACAGGGTCGCATGATGTTCCCGCGAGGGTTCGCCGGAGCGCCGAGCGAAGGCCCGTGGGATATCGACGCCGTCGTGCTACGGCATGAGTTTGATCCGGGGCGGGGAGTCGTGGCGTGGTTGCTCCTCGTTCCCGGCGCGTCAGCCGAATCGCCGAGACCGCTGGTCGTCTTCTTCCACGGCAACGCGGAACTGATCGACCAGCAACGTCCGATCGTCGATGCCTACCGCGCGCTGGGGCGCTCCGTTCTACTCATCGAATACCGCGGCTACGGCCATTGCGACGGCAAGCCGTCACAGCGCGCCATCGTGCCGGATACTCTGGTCCTGATCGATCAGGCGCTGGCGCGGGACGAC
>JBMYUK010000644.1:0-514 GCA_049605275.1 Phycisphaeraceae bacterium | reverse complement strand
ATGCGCAGGCGCTCTTCGTGCGCGACATGCACGATGGGCCGATCGCGCCGGTGCCCGACGTGGCCAATGACCAACACTATGAACTCCCGGCCCAATTCTTCGAATTGGTCCTCGGCCCGCACTGCAAGTACAGCAGTGGCTTCTGGCCGAAGGGCGTCGCATCGCTGGCCGACTCGGAGCAGGCAGCCCTGGCCGAGACCTGTGCGCACGCCCAGTTGAAGAATGGACAGGACATCCTCGAACTCGGCTGCGGCTGGGGGTCGGTCACGCTCTTCATGGCCAGGTCGTTTCCCGAGAGTCGCATCACGGCGGTCTCGAATTCGCATTCGCAGCGCGCGTTCATCGAACAGCGGGCGAAGGCGATGGGCCTCACGAACATCACGGTCATCACCGCGGACATGAATGAGTTCGCCATCGGCCAGCAATTCGACCGCATCGTGTCGGTCGAGATGTTCGAACACATGCGCAACTACCGGGCGCTCCTCGATCGCACTCGCAGCTGGCTGCGCCCCGA
>JBMYUK010000643.1:0-550 GCA_049605275.1 Phycisphaeraceae bacterium | reverse complement strand
TTGCACCCGCTGCTGCAAGTACTGTTGGCACGAAGTCGAGGGAGGAACAGAGTTCGGGCCGGTCCGCGGGTGGGATCGTTCCCTTCCAACGGAACATGATGGGGTTGCGTGTGCCGCCTTCGTAGGGACTGCGTTTGGAGCGGGGTCCGTACCCACCGTTCTCGGTCTGAATCCAGCCGTTGTCGGTGACATAAATGACCAGGGTATCTTCCGCAATGCCGGACTTGTCGATATGGTTCATTAAGGTTCCGCATGTTTCGTCGAACCACTCGCACATGGCGTAGTACTTGGCAACCCGGTCATGAACCCCTTTTGCCAAGTACTTCTTGTGAAGTCGCTCGGGCGGGTTGTGCGGAGTATGAGGAAGAAATGGGGCGTACCAGATGAAAAACGGTTTCTCCTGCTTGACTGAACGATCGATGAAGTCGAGCACCGGATCCATTCCTGTCCGTCCGATCTTGAGTCCGTCGTCACCATGCCTGCCCCCTGGGTTAGGATAACCACGGGTCATACCTTCCGTGAATCCCCCGCGTTGGTAAGGTCCTTCCCA
>JBMYUK010000642.1:300-573 GCA_049605275.1 Phycisphaeraceae bacterium | reverse complement strand
TTATCAGGGGTGCGCTCTAACCAGCTGAGCTACAAGCCTGTGGTGGAGCTAAGCAGGATCGAACTGCTGACCTCCTGAATGCAAATCAGGCGCTCTCCCAGCTGAGCTATAGCCCCATTTTATGACGGCTTTTCGTCATGCAGTTTAGGCTGCGCATTTGTTACCAGTATTTTGGTTTAATCGAGGCAAACCTTAAGGAAGCATAGTGCGCTATGCGACGTAGGTTTAACGAAGAGTAAGCCAAAATTGGTAGGCCTGAGTGGACTTGAACCA
>JBMYUK010000642.1:0-290 GCA_049605275.1 Phycisphaeraceae bacterium | reverse complement strand
ACCCTTATCAGGGGTGCGCTCTAACCAGCTGAGCTACAAGCCTACTACTCGGCATCTTTTCTATCAGCTCGGCGTTGCTGCTTTCGCTCATTCGGTCATGTACTCATGTACACTCCCTCTTTCGCTCAATCAGCGCCTTGATCTGAGAGAAAATCTACTCGACTAGTCGCAGTCTATTTAATGACTTTGACCGTCATATTGCTCTCTCTACATACTGACCAGATAATTCGTGTGAACGCGTGCCGAGAATCGGCTTTCGTTTAAGGAGGTGATCCAGCCCCAGGTTCCCC
>JBMYUK010000641.1:0-629 GCA_049605275.1 Phycisphaeraceae bacterium | reverse complement strand
ATTTGCAGGAGCGGTGGGTGTGTTGTGGGGGGTGGCGTTGGGCTGGATGGCGCTAAAACTGTCCCAGCTGGAGTTCGAGACAGTAATCCAAGCATTGGAAGGTGTTCTAAGATAAAGTGAAATTGAATTGGCTTGTGTTGCTTGGTTGAAAAACTTGCAGCGAAATACGGGGTCCGATCGCGGTTCGTTGCATACGTTGCTATTTGGTTGTTGATCATGGAGTTAAGAGTCGACCAACCGATCATACTCCGCATGACTCCCAATCCAGGACCAGAGGCATCCATCCTCAATATCAACACCCAACACCCAACACCCAACACCCAACACCCAACACCCAACACTCGATAGTGAATCCCCACTCTCACTGACCAGTACCGCCCAACCCGCTTCAGATGCAGCGATGGGTGGCGGGGATTCGTTTTCAGGGTCTCGTAATTCCGATCCGCGATTCGCCGAACGTTCTCGGGCAACGCCTCGTAGGCATCCCAGAACGACGGGCTGGCGAAGTGCTTCATAGCTCCCGCGACTTTCCCTGTCGGTGTGCGTTCAACGCGGCCTCGGCCAGCTTGTCGAGCTTCCCGGCTGCCACATCCTCTTCCAATTGCTCGTCCCAGGCATCGGTATCCAAC
>JBMYUK010000640.1:0-642 GCA_049605275.1 Phycisphaeraceae bacterium | reverse complement strand
GATCGCGACTTTCCTGTGATGCGTAGCATCGCGGCTACGCTTCTGAACCGGCCCAATTACGAAGTTTCAAAATGTGGTTCGTATAATGACACCCAGCCTGTGCTCTTGTCCGGAGCCCGTAGGTCTCCGGCTATTTTCACCTTCTCATACATGTTCTAATGGTCTCGGCGCAGAACTAATACCACGCCGAGGTCGTCGCCGTCGATGGAGGTGGGGCGATCGGTGTCGTGGTGGAAGGTGTAGGTCGCGACGTGGTTTAGGCGCGGGGCCTTTCGCAGCAGCGCGCGGAGTTGGTGCTCGTCGTAGGTGCGGAAGGTCCAATTGGATTCGTAGCGTCTCGGCTCCGCCCCCGGACGGTTCAGATCTCTGACCACGACGCGGCTGCGGAGTTGTTCGGTGCGGGTTGCGCGGTCCGGTGGGCTGGAGCGGATGGTGCAGATGACGTCGAGGTCGTCGCGGCGTGCGCGCCAGCGTTCGAGGGTGCGCTCGGTTTCGTCGGGTTCGGTGAGGTGCAGGCCGAGGACGAAGAGGCCGCCGACTTCGTGCATGACCGCCGAGGCCTTGCGGATGTAGTCGTCAGACAAAATCATGTCCGTGGAGGTTTCCACGTGCGGTGCGAAGAGTACGGCGGGTCGTTCTTCG
>JBMYUK010000639.1:0-699 GCA_049605275.1 Phycisphaeraceae bacterium | reverse complement strand
CTCTCGCGCGCCCGCTTCGAAAGCCTCTCTGCCGAACTGTTCGAGCGCTGCAAGCGCCCCTGCGAGCAGGCCCTGGCCGACGCCAAGCTGAGCCCCTCCGACATCGACGAGGTGCTGCTGGTCGGCGGCTCGACCCGCATCCCCAAGGTCCAGGAGACCGTGCAGGAAGTGTTCAAGCAGGAGCCGAATAAGTCCATGAACCCGGACGAGGTCGTCTCACTCGGCGCCGCGGTGCAGGGCGGCGTGCTCGCCGGCGACGTCGAAGACCTGGTGCTCCTGGACGTCACCCCGCTGTCGCTTGGCATTGAGACCATGGGCGGCGTGATGACCACCCTGATTGGGCGCAACACGACCATCCCGACCACCAAGAAGGAGGTCTTCTCGACCGCGAGCGACAACCAGCCCACGGTGGAGGTCCACGTGCTGCAGGGTGAGCGCCCGATGGCCGCGGACAACCGCACCCTGGACAAGTTCCACCTCGACGGCATCCCGCCGGCGCCGCGCGGCGTCCCGCAGATTGAGGTCGAGTTCGACATCGACTCCAACGGCATTCTCCACGTGGAGGCGCGCGACAAGGCCACCGGCAAGGAGCACAAGGTGCGCATCGAGCAGTCCGGCGGGCTGTCCGACGAGGACATCGCGCGCATGCAGGACGAGGCCGAGCGCTTCAAGGCCGAGGACGAGAAGGCCAAGGGCGCG
>JBMYUK010000638.1:0-725 GCA_049605275.1 Phycisphaeraceae bacterium | reverse complement strand
GCCGCCTCGCTGGCAGGGGTGCCATGCAGGGAGAGGTACTCGAGCGCTGGCAGCGCGCCGCTCCTCAGCCTAGAGGCCAGGTGAGCGCAGCCGTCGTCAGTGATCTGGGTGCCGAAGAGGTTGAGCCGCTTCAGCTTCGCCAGCACTTCAGCCTGCGGCGGCGGCGCATCTGCCGGCGGCGGCGCCACGAGGGCGGCGAGGCCGTCGTCGCCGAACGGGTTGCTAGAGAGGAAGAGAAACTCCAGCGCGGGCCGCCGCCGCAGGGCCGGCGCGAGGGCCGCCAGCGCCGCGTCGCCGATGGCGGCGTTGATCAGAGAGAGGCACTGGAGCCGCGGCAGGGCGCCTCGGTCCAGGGCGGCGGCGATCGCCGAGGCGCCTGCGTCGCCCACGTGCATACTGTCGAGGTCGAGATCGAGCACGGCCGGCAGCGAGCCCGCGACCAGCCCCTCCGCCAGCCGCGCTACGCCATCGAGGCCGGCTGAGCCTGAGGGCTCCATGAGGTCCAGCTCCTTGAGCGCTGGCAGCACCGGGATCAGCTTGCTTGCCCAGCGTCGTCAGGAGTTGCGGAGAGGCCTTTGTTCCACCAATCGAGCTTCTCCGCCTCGCGCAGCGCCTTGGTTGCAGCTCCGCACTCCCATCTTGAGGCACAGCGCTGTGGCCGCCGCGTTCTCCTCCTCCAGCTGCTGCTGCAGCGACTTGTGAGCGCCCTCACCAAGCCGCTGCAT
>JBMYUK010000637.1:0-1024 GCA_049605275.1 Phycisphaeraceae bacterium | reverse complement strand
GGGCAGCGGACTACGCATGTTCGACTGACCCGACAAAATAAACAGATGCCGCGGCACCGCCTCGGCCAACACCGACCCCGCCGAGCACAACACCAACAACACAAAACAGAACTTAGAACACGGTCGCATCCCACCAGTGTAGCGATTCAACACCACGCCCCAAACCGTCGAGCAACGACTCGACGGACGAGCCATCGCAAACACAAACCGACGCGTGAACGCACGACAAACAAAAACGTGTCACGATTCGCCCGTCGCGGCGTTGCGCGACGGCTTCGAAAAACAACCCCGCATCGATGTACGGGGTTGCTCGTCAATCTCGAATTGTCACTCGCGGAGCGAAATAACCTTACTTCTTGCCGTTGCTCTCGTCGCCGAGGCGTTGGGCGACGAGTTTGGATTCGCCGATGGTCGTGCCGATGGCGTCGGGAGCTTCGGCGCCGGCGGCTTAGCCGGCGTGCTGGGCGGGGGCAGCTAACTCGATGCGCGCGATCGCCAGGTCCGCAGCGCGGGTGTCGGCGGTGGCGGAAGCGATCGCGGCTTCGAGTGATTCGGCTTCGCGGTCGAAGACCAGGCGGGTGATGTCCTGGCGGGTGACGGGGGTCGCGTCGCCGCCGCCATGCTCGAAGAGGCGGTCGGCGTCGGCGTCGGTGAAGTTGTCCGTCGTCAATACGATCTCGAAGGTATAGGTGGTCATGGCTTGTCTGCCTTACGCGTTGGCATGCGGGCAACGATCAACCTGTCGGCGGATCTGATTCGCGTGGTTGTCGCTGCTGCGGGGCGTGCTGAACACGCGGATGATGCAGCCTTCTCGGGAAGTCTCGGGGCAATATAGTTGGCCCCATACATGGGCACGCGGACCCGATTTCTGGACGCGCCAACCTTTGGCGGTTGCGTACTCGATGGCGGATCGGAGCGTTTTATTGGGGTGCCGGTCCTGAGCCATCCGCCACTAAATATACCCTTAATCGGACCACAGACCAAAAGAAAGCCCCGCACAAGGTACGAGGCTTTCATTTGATTG
>JBMYUK010000636.1:0-1035 GCA_049605275.1 Phycisphaeraceae bacterium | reverse complement strand
CGCTTCCGACAGATGAGCGTTTTGGATTGTCGAGCCAGTTACAACGCGCCGCGGTGTCGATCCCCGCTAACATCGCGGAAGGTTGGGCCCGCGACCATCTAGGCGATTACCTAAGACATCTTTCGTTCGCCAAAGCGTCCCTAGCGGAAGTCGAAACGCTCCTGATCGTCTGCATCAGGCTCGACTACGTCAGCGAGACGAGAGTGACCGATTTACAAGAGGACTTAGCCGTACTAGGCAAGCAGCTCACGACGCTCCACCGAACGCTCAAGCAAAAGCGCACCAATGACTGACCCCAAGACCCATCATCAAAAACCCAACACCCAACTCCTCGTACTCGATGTCGACGGCGTCCTCACCGACGGCGGACTCTACGTCGATGACAAGGGCATCCCCTCGAAGAAGTTCAACGTCAAAGACGGCCTGGGCATCAAGCTCGCCCAGCGCTTCGGCATCCAGGTCGCCATCCTCACCGGCAAGACCAGCAGGATCGTCGAACACCGCGCCAACGAACTCGGCATCGAACACGTCATCCAGGGCAGCAAAGACAAAGCACTCGACATCGCCGCGCTCTGCGAACAAACCGGCATCGCGCCCGAAGACACCGCCATGATGGGCGACGACCTGCCCGACCTGCCCGCCTTCGCGGTCGTCGGCTACCGCATCGCCGTCGCCGACGCGGTCGAACAAACCCAGGCCGCCGCCGACTTCGTCACCACCCGGCCCGGCGGCCGCGGCGCCGTCCGCGAAGCCATCGAACACCTCCTCAAAGCCCAGAACAAATGGAAAGCCGCCCTCGCCGTCTTTCACAACAACCCTAAAACCTAAACCGCGGGGTGCCGGGTGCCACACTGCAGCCCGAAGGGTGCTGTGTGCGAGTGGTCTGATACGCAGTCAATCAGGATCGACGCGTTGCGTAGCCGCCGTGCAACGCACGGAGGTTGAGTCATTTATTACTTCGATCACGCTCACGCCGAATAGACCCCAGACGATTCGACCCCCGCGTGTTACGCGGCGGCTATTAAGAATCGCCGG
>JBMYUK010000635.1:0-1044 GCA_049605275.1 Phycisphaeraceae bacterium | reverse complement strand
CCGCCCAGTCCGGAAGCGCCGTGTACTGCAGGTGGTGCGGGCCCGCCCAGATGTAGATGAACACCAGCGACCAGAAGTGGACGATCGACAGGCGATACGAAAACACCGGCCGCTCCGCCTGCTTGGGCAAGAAGTAATACATGAGCCCGAGGAACGGCGTGGTCAAGAAGAACGCCACCGCGTTGTGCCCGTACCACCACTGCATGAACGCGTCCTGCACGCCCGCGTAGATCGGATAGCTCTTCGCCAGCCCCGCGCCGAACACCGGGATCACCAGGTTGTTAAAGACGTGCAGGATCGTCACCGTCACGATCGTCGCGATGTAAAACCACAGCGCCACGTACATGTGACGCTCGCGCCGTTTGACCAACGTCATGAAGAAGTTGACCCCGAAAAAACCCAGCCAACTCACCGCGATCAACAGGTCGATCGGCCACTCGAGCTCGGCATACTCCTTGGACTGCGTCACGCCCATCGGCAGCGTCACCGCCGCGAGCACGATCACCAGCTGCCACGACCAGAAGTGCAGATTGCTCAACTTGTCGCTGAACATCCGGCACTTACAAAGCCGCTGAGTCGAGTAGTACATCCCCGCGAAGATCGCGTTGCCCGCAAACGCGAAGATCGCCGCGTTGGTGTGCAATGGCCGAAGCCGACCGAACGTGAACCACTCGAGCCCGAAGTTGGTCGGGATGTTCGTGCCCGGGATCGTCGGGAACGGCAACTGGATCGCCAGGATGATCCCCACCAGAAAGGCGACCAACGCCCAGACGATCATGGCAAACAAAAACTTGCGGACCACCGCGTCGTCGTAGGAAAACGACTCGAGGTGGCTCGGGGTTTGGACGGCCGAGTCCGTCGCGGCAGAAGACATACGTGACGCTCCTAAGGTCGAAAGAACGAGACAAGACGCCTCTTAAATCGTCATAACGCTGAACATACTATAAAAAGATAGAAGACTCTTTTATCTTTTTATAGGATATCCACAAATTATCCCCACTGCGGTCAAAATAGTGGGCAGCCACCATCGAGCCGAGGCGGGAG
>JBMYUK010000634.1:0-1064 GCA_049605275.1 Phycisphaeraceae bacterium | reverse complement strand
CCGATCGATCCACCGCGATCCGTTAAACTTGCCCACTTCACCGACGAAAGCCCCCAAGCCTCAACCCCCAGGCCAAACCATGCACACCGCCGCCGCCACCTTCCCAGTCGATCTCGGTTCCTACAAAAATATCGCGCTCGACCCGAGCAACCCCAAACTCACCGACGACCAGCGCGACGCGCTGCGATACAACATCGATCTCTGCCGCGACGCCATCACCTTCTTCACCGCCTACGCCGGCGCCCGCGGGCTCTCCGGCCACTCCGGCGGGCCGTACGACACCGTCCCCGAAGTCGTCATCATCCGCGCGCTGATCGAAAACGCCAAGGCCAACCCCGACGCACCCCAGGTCCTGCCCATCTTCTTCGACGAGGCCGGCCACCGCGTCGCCACGCAGTACCTCCTCGCCGTCCTCGAAGGCGAACTGCCGATCGAAAAACTCTTCTGCTACCGCGAGTTCGACCAGCACCTGCCCGGCCACCCCGAACGCGGCTTCACCCCAGGCGTCAAGTTCTCCTCCGGCCGACTCGGGCACATGTGGCCCTTCGTTAACGGCGTCGCCATGGCCAACCCCAACCACACCGTCTTCATGCTCGGCTCCGACGGCAGCCAACAGGAAGGCAACGACGCCGAGGCCGCACGACGCGCCGTCGCACAAAACCTCAACGTCAAACTCCTCATCGACGACAACGACGTCACCATCGCCGGCCACCCCTCCGACTACCTGCCCGGCTACGACGTCGGCAAAACCCTCGAAGGCCACGGCCTCGGCGTCTCCGCCGCGCAAGCCGAAGACATCGACGACCTCTATCAACACATCTGCACCGCTTGCCAAGTCGACGGACCCGTCGCGCTCATCTGCAAACGAGTCATGGCCCCCGGCGTCCCCGGCATCGAAGGCTCCACCCACGGCCACGACGTCTTCAACAAAGACGCCGCCGTCAAATACTTCGAAGCCAAGGGCAACGACGACGCCATCGGCCTCCTCAACAACGCGCCCAAGGTCACCAGCCGACCGCACTACCCCGGAACCTCCGAAGACGTCGTCGCCAACCGCGCCCAGT
>JBMYUK010000633.1:0-1075 GCA_049605275.1 Phycisphaeraceae bacterium | reverse complement strand
AACCTGATCGTTGCAGGAAAGGCCCGCGCGGCGCTTCGAGGTCGCAGCCACGTGGCGGTTGAGGATATCACTGCGGTTGCGCTGCCGATCCTTCGGCATCGGATCGTGCCGAGCTTCGCCGCGCGCAGCGAAGGGATGACGCCGGACAGTCTGATCGAGCAACTCCTCAAAGCGATTCCCGCGGACGAAAAACTCTACGCCGCGTCTGCCGGCTAATTCGGACCGCTGTACAAGATGTCTGAACACCTGACCAAAGTCCATTACCTCGAGCCGGAGATGCTCCATCGGCTCGACGACCTCGAGATGATCGCGCGCGAAGCGGTCGAGGGCCTGCGCGTGGGCAGCCACCGCAGCCCGCTTAAAGGCTTTAGCACCGAGTTCTCTCACCACCGACAGTATGCGCCCGGCGACACGATCCGGGATATCGACTGGCGCGTCTACGGCCGAACCGGACGCTACTACACCAAGCTCTACGAGGCCGAGACGAACTACGACTGCACGATCCTCATCGACGCCAGCGCTTCGATGAAGTACGGCTCGAGCAGCGTCAACAAGCTCGAGTACGCTAAGTATCTCGCCGCATCGCTGGCTTACGTCGTGCTCAGGCAGCGCGACTCGGTCGGCCTGTCGATCTTCGACTCGGAAGTCCGCGCTTATCTGCCGCCGCGTTCCTCGATGAACATCATCGTGCAGATCGACCGCCTGCTGCGCGAGGCCAAACCCGTGCCGCGCACGACGATCGCCAAGCAACTCCACGACACCGCGCTCATGATGAAGCGCAAGTCGTTCGTCGTTGTCATCTCTGATTTTCTCGCCGACGTCGACGACATCATGTCCGGCCTCGATCACCTGCGGTTCGACGGCCACAACGTCGTCGCGATGCACACGCTCGATCCCTACGAACTTGAGTTCCCTTTCAAAGGCACCTGGCAGTTCGATGGTTTGGAACGCGAAGACCCCCTGACCACCCAAGGCGAGCGGATCAAACAGGGCTATCTCGATAACCTGCAGGCTTACCTGGACACGCTCCGATCGGCGTGCGGCCGCAGCGGGATCGACTACAGCCTCGTCGATA
>JBMYUK010000632.1:0-1114 GCA_049605275.1 Phycisphaeraceae bacterium | reverse complement strand
GTTGTAGCAGCCCAGATCGCCGAAGCCCAAGTCGTCGGCGTACAGGATGACGATATTGGGCTTGTCGCTTGACCGCTGCGCGTTGACCGACACGCAGCCCACGATGCACATAATCGACAAGCAAAACAGATGTGACAAACGCTTCATGATTTCGTATCCGAAAGATAAAGACGGCATGCTACAACAAAAAAAAGCGACCGTGCGGGACACGGTCGCGTCGGTGCTCGGGGTAGAAGCGTTTTTTAGCGATAGAATTCGACGATCAGGTTCATGTTGACGTCGAAGGGGACCTGGTCGGGGGTCGGGGTGGCGACGACGCGGGCGGCGAGGGTCGAGGGGTTGTATTCGAGCCAGCCGGGGACCTCGTGGCCGGGCAGGGATTCCATGTTCTCGCGGACGAGTTTGGTGCCCGAGTCTTTCTTGAGTTTGATCTCGTCGCCGACCTTGATTTGGTAGGAGGGTCGGTCGACCTTGCCGCCGTTGACGGTGATGTGGCCGTGGGCGACCATCTGCCGCGCCTGCCAGATCGTTCGCGCCCAGCCGAGACGTCGGATCACGTTGTCGAGGCGCTGTTCGAGCAGCCGGAGGATGACGGTGCCGGTGTTGCCGGGCTTGCGCGAAGCCTCGGCGACGTAGCGGCGGAACTGCTTTTCCATCACGTTGTAGTGGAAGCGCAGCTTCTGCTTTTCGTTGAGGCGGACGCCGTAGTCGCGCAGGCGTCGGCCGCGGAAGCCGTGCATGCCCGGCGGGTTGAGTTGTCGCTTGGCGGTGTGCTTGGGGATGTCGGCGATGGGGACGCCGACGCGGCGGGAGAGCTTGACTTTGGGGCCGGTGTAGTTGGCCATGATGGATGTACCCTGTTGTGCAGGGCCCTCTTGCGTGGCTCGGCCGCGGCTGCGGCTCTGCGGATCGTGAAGTTCTGGACACGTCGCCCAGCAATCTTGAGCCGCACAGTATGGCGGAATCAAGCCCACGCGTCAATCGAACGCTGCGCATTTGGACTCGCCGGAAACCTACGGGCTCCGCACGCGAGTGCGGTTGTTTGTTGTGACACCTAGCCTGTTCTCGTGTCCGGAGCCCGTAGGTCTCCGGCTGTGTTTTATAAGAATAGAAT
>JBMYUK010000631.1:0-1150 GCA_049605275.1 Phycisphaeraceae bacterium | reverse complement strand
GCTGCTTGCTTGTGTCGTGCTACTGGTGGGTTGTGGCGACGAGAAAGCCGAGCAAGCCGAGGACGCCGCGGACGCAGATGGCTGGATCCTCGAAGTCATCGATGCCGATAAGGTCACCGATCTGCGCGCGAACGCCGCGGCTCAGGGCAAGGTCCTGGTGCTCGATTGCTGGGCGACGTGGTGCGGATCGTGCGTGGCGATGTTCCCGCACCTGCACGAAGCCATCAAAGAACGCGGCGAGGGCGTGACGCTGGTGTCGCTGAGTTTCGACGAGGGCGACGCGCTCGCGAAAGAGGCGGCGGCGTTTCTGATCGAACAAGACGCCTGGGCCGAGGGCACCGCGTATCGCGCCGCCGAGGGGTCCGACGCCAAGGACGCCGTCGCCGCCGCCCTCAGTCCGAACTGGGACGGCGGCGCGTTGCCCGCGGTCTTCGTCTACAAGCCCAACGGCTCGATCGCGCTTGAGTTCACCGAGACCCGCGGCGACGTGAAAGACTGGGTCGCTGAAATCACCGCGGCCGTCGATGCGTCCTTGACCGAGTAAGATGCTGCGATAAGTTGGGCGCAGCGATCCACCCGCCCCGCTCGTGATGTTTGCCGCGCAGACGTGCCCATGAAGACGATGAAGACATCCTGGACCGGCAAGTGCTACGACGTCTGGGCATTCTTCTACGACAAGACCTTCGGCGCACTCGTCCACAAGCGGCACCTCGCCGCGATGTCGCACCTGCGAACCGACCCGGGCGACGTCGTCCTCGACCTCGGGGTCGGCACGGGGATGACGCTGCCCGAATACCCGGACAACATCACCGTCGTCGGCGCGGACCTCTCCGCCGGGATGCTCGCCAAAGCGATGGACAAAAAACGAGCGCACCGGCTCGACCGCGTCACGCTGATCCAGGCCAACGCGATGTTTCCGCCCCTGGCCGAGCGCGCCTTCGATCACATCATGATCGCCCACACCATCAGCGTCGTGCACGAGCCGAACAAGCTCTTGCTCTGGGCCGAGCGCTTGGTCAAGCCCGGCGGGACGATCGTGCTGCTCAATCACTTCCACGCGCACAATCGGGTCGTCGCGTTCTTCGAGACGCTGCTGAATCCGATCTTCATGAAGATCGGTTGGAAAAGCGATCTGTCGCTCGAAGACTGC
>JBMYUK010000630.1:0-1153 GCA_049605275.1 Phycisphaeraceae bacterium | reverse complement strand
GGGCCGGATCGGTCTGCGCCGGCGCGTCGGCCGAGGCACGATCCGACAGGAAATTGAAAATCAGCGTCTCGCTCGTCGCCCGCCACGCGCGATCCAAGAGCGACATCACCGTGTCGTCGTCCATCGTGTTCAGCGACCCGGAGATCGCGACGACCTGCGGCGATCCGACCGACAACAGGCTCGGGTCCGCCACGAAATCGCCCGCCACAAACGACGCCCGCGGCAGGCCCCGGCTTTGCGCGAAATCGATCACCGGCTCCACCGCGTCGACCCCGACAAACGACGCGTAGGCCACGTCCTTCTCGCAGAGATAAGCCGCGAAGTCGCCTCGGCTGCAACCCGCGTCCAGCACCCGCTTGCCGGGCATGAAGACCATCTGCGTCATCACCTTGAAACGAAGACGCTGCGAACGCTCGTTGGCCCACAGCGTGACGCGAAAGTCCGAGCCGTGGTCGCCGTGCGCGTCGCGATACGGTTCGAGGTAGTGATCGCGGTAGGCTTGAGTCATGCGGCAATCATAGGCGCGACCCCGGCGATGAGCCGTCGGCGATGCGTTATGCTCTTGCACCATGCCGACCGCCGCGCTCGATCCCCGCCTCGCCGACAAGCTGCGCGGGCGCTTCCTCGTCTTCGACGGACCCGACGGCAGCGGCAAGAGCACCCAACTCGCACGATTCATCGAGGCAAGCGAGGCCGCCGACCTCACCGTCTGCGAGGTCCGCGAGCCCGGCGGGACGCACATCGGCGAAGAGATCCGTAAGGTCCTCCTCGACGCCCGGCACGAACAGTCGCACCCCATCGCCCTGCGCTGCGAGATGCTCCTGTTCATGGCCAGCCGCGCGCAACTCATCGCCCAGCGCATCGAGCCCGCCATCGCCCGCGGCGAACTCGTCATCGCCGACCGATTCATCTCCTCCACCCTCGCCTACCAGGGCACCGCCGGCGGACTGCCTATCCCCGACATCCTCGCCGTCGGACGCGTCGCCCTCGGCCAACACTGGCCCCACCTCGTCGTCGTCTTCGATATCGACGAGCAAACCGCACGCGCCCGCATGAACCCGCTCTTGCGCGGCAAAGAATTCGACACCTCCAAAGACCGCATCGAATCCAAGGGCGACGCCTACCACCGCAAAGTCCGCCAAGGCTACCTCGA
>JBMYUK010000629.1:0-1168 GCA_049605275.1 Phycisphaeraceae bacterium | reverse complement strand
GCGTTCTACGATCGCAAGGAGATCAAAGACGCCGTCGCTTACCTCCGCGCCGTCGCCAACCCCGCCGACGAGGTCAACCTCCTTCGCATCATCAACACTCCGGCCCGCGGCATCAGCGCCACCACCGTCAAGGCGATACAGGCCTACACCCTGGCCGAGGGCGTGTCGATCGACGCTGTGCTCGCCAACCCGCTCGTGCTGACCAACGTCAACACCCGCGCGCAGAACAGCATCGCCAAGTTCGACACGATCCTCGAGGACTGGAAGAAGACGGTCGACCGCGACGGCCAACCCGACGCCGGCGACCGCACCAGCCTCCGCTACTTCGTCGAGCGTGTCCTCCGCGAGTCCGGCCTCGAAGACCACTACCGAAACGACAAGTCCGACCCCGACGGCACGCGCTTTGACAACCTCGGCGAGTTGGTCAGCGCGGCCCAGCAGTTCGAAACCGAGTACGTCGTCGAGATCGAGGCCGACAGCGACGGGCGGGAAACTGATGCGCCGCTGAAAGAGAAGCTGCTCGCATTCCTCGAGCGCATCGCGCTGATCGCCGACATCGACGGGCTCAACGCCGAGCAGGGCCAGGTCACGCTCATGACTCTCCACGCGGCCAAGGGGCTCGAGTTCCCCGCCGTCGCGATGATTGGCTTCGAGGACGGGCTGTTGCCCCATCAACGCGCGAACAACGACGACAACGAACTCGAAGAGGAACGCCGGCTCGCGTTCGTCGGCATCACCCGCGCCCAGGAGCACCTTTACCTCACCCACGCCAAGTCTCGCACGATCTTCGGCCAGACGCAGTCCACCCTGCGCAGCCGATTCTTCGACGAACTGCCCGAGAACGCCGTGCGGTTCGTCGAGCCGGCGGGCGACGGCTTCGCCGACGACGACCCGTTCGCAGGCCGAGAGCTGCGCTCGACCGCGGCGAAGCAGGCTTCGCTGTTTCCCAAAGGCACGCGCGTGCGACATCCGCAGTTCGGCGTCGGCGAGGTGCTCGACGTCCAGGCCATGGGTTCGATCACGCGCGCCTCGGTCCGTTTCAACACGCACGGCCGAAAGACCCTCATCCTCCAATACGCCAACCTCGAACGCATCGGCGGACCGCCCGAAGCCGATCCATCGTTCGGCGACGCGTTCGATGGCGATATCCCGATCTGACCATTTATGA
>JBMYUK010000628.1:0-1176 GCA_049605275.1 Phycisphaeraceae bacterium | reverse complement strand
ACGCGCGGGGGGAGGTGATCGAATCGTCCGGCGACGAGGACGAGGATCTAGACCAGCGCGAGGCCGAGGCGTACAGCGGCTTCGGGCAGTTGTTCAAAGGCGTTGGTCCCGCGGCGCTCGTCGGCGACGG
Organism: Phycisphaeraceae bacterium; assembly: GCA_049605275.1. Lineage (GTDB taxonomy): Bacteria > Planctomycetota > Phycisphaerae > Phycisphaerales > Phycisphaeraceae > JAHQVV01. The sequence continues at coordinate 1,046 of JBMYUK010000628.1, read as the reverse complement.
GGATAGGCCGGGTGTCGCCGATCAGGTCACCTGCTGGGGCGACGGCCGGCTGAACCTGCGACGCGCACCCGACGCGGTGGTCAAGCGAGCACTGACCCCGTTGCTCGGAGCCGAGGGCGTTGAGCAGTTGATCGAGGTCCGCCGCGCTTCGCCGGAGCAGACGCTCGCCAAGTGGCTCGCGCGCATCACCGACGCCGATCCGAAGGGCCTCGGTTTGGCCTCGGCGCTGCTGACCACGCGCTCCAACGCCGAGGGGCTTTGGATCGTCGCGCACGGCCCGACGCGATCTTGGTATACCTTCTCGACCCGCGTCTACACGCCGCCGACCGAACCCGACGATACACAGACGACCGATCCTCTGGCCGATGCCCCGGTCGATGAGGACGCGGGCGAGCAGGAAGATGTACCCGACCCGCTGCAGCGTTACGACTACGCCTGGTAACCGACGATGACCCACAAGCAAACCCAACAATGGCTGACGCGGGGTGCCCTGGCGATGATGATCGCCGGGGCCTGCGCGGTGGCGTGGGTGGCGTTGGTCTCGGCCGAGGTGTCGGTATCGACCGAGCCGGCCGGCGTCGAGGGTGTCGGTGGCGATGCAAACGATCGAGACGGCGCGGCGGGTAGCGGACCGACGCTTCAAGAGCTGCGCCTCTTCGCGACCAAGGACTTGCGCCGCCCGCTCAAGGATCCGCCGCCCGTGCGCGTCGCGCCACCGCCCATGCAGGCGAGCCTGCTCGGCACGATCTACGAGCCCGCCCGCCCCGAGCAGTCGCAAGCGCTCTTCCGGCTCTTCAACGGCACGCAACAGTTTTTTAAGGCCGGCCAAGAATTCAGCGAACCCGGCGGCACCGTCGTCGTCCTCGAGGTCGGCGACCAGGTCGCCCGCGTCGAATACCGCGAAGAAGAACGCGAACTCCGCGTCGCCCCCTAAGATCCCTCGACCCGATGTCCAATCCCCTTACGATCTTTGTCAGCGACGGCCCGTGGCGCCTCGCCTGCGCCCGTCCGGACGGCGTGAAACTCGTCGACATCGACGCGCCCGA
>JBMYUK010000627.1:0-1202 GCA_049605275.1 Phycisphaeraceae bacterium | reverse complement strand
GGACCGTGGGCAAGCGCTTGATCTGGCGGTACATCATGGGTTGCGTAAAGGAAGGGTCATCGCCCTCGTTGTGCCCGTACTTGCGGTAGCAGTACATGTCGATGACCACGTCGCGCTTGAACTGCTGCCGAAACGCCATGGCCAGTTTCACGACCTGCGACACCGCCTCGGGCGACTCGCCGTTGACGTGGAAGATCGGGCTCTGCAGCATCTTCGCGACGTCGGTGCAGTACTGGGTCGATCGCGAATCGTCCGGGCCGGTGGTAAAGCCGATCTGGTTGTTGATGACGACGTGGATTGTGCCGCCGGTGTGATAGCCCTCGAGTTCGGAGAGGTTGAGCGTTTCGGGGACGATCCCCTCGCCGACGAAGGCCGCGTCGCCGTGAATCAACAGCGCAAAGCCGAGATCGCCTCGAGTCTTAGCCTCGGCGCGGTCCTGCTTCGCTCGCATCCGGCCGAGCACGACGGGGTTGACGTACTCGAGGTGCGACGGATTAAAGCAGAGCGACAAGTGAATGTTCTTGCCCGAGCGCGTCCGCCAATCGCCGGAGTAGCCGAGGTGGTACTTGACGTCGCCGCCGCCCATGTAGAGTTCGGGATCGACGTCTTCGAACTCGCGGAAGATTTTCTGCGGGCTCTTGCCGAGGATGTTGGCGAGGACGTTGAGCCGGCCGCGGTGGGCCATGCCGATGACGATCTCGCGCGTGCCGTGCTCCCCCGCGTGCTCGAACGCCATATCGAGCAGGGGAATCAGCGTCTCGCCGCCTTCGAGTGAAAACGACTTCGCGCCGATGAACTTCCGCTGGATGAACTCTTCGAAGAGCGTCGCATCGGTCAGGCGCGTGAGGATGCGGATCTGTTCTTTGCGAGAGAGCTCGATCTCGTTGTGCGACTCCTCCATGCGCTGCTGCAGCCAGCGCCGCGTCGGCAAGTCGTCGATGTGCATGAACTGCACGCCGATCTGCGCGCAATAGGTCCGCTTGAGTTGATCGAGCAGGCCGCGCACGGTGCGCATGCGTTTGCCGGGCACGGTCGACACGGTCGCAAAAGGCTTGTCGAGGTCCTGTTCGGTAAAGCCGTAGAACTCGGTGGTCAGTTCGGGGTGCAGCTGCGTGCGCTCGGGCTTGAGCGGGTTGAAGTGCGCGTAGTTGTGCCCGAGCATCCGGTAGTTTCGGATGAGCATGTCGACGCGGTGCTGCAGC
>JBMYUK010000626.1:0-1204 GCA_049605275.1 Phycisphaeraceae bacterium | reverse complement strand
CGGCCAAGCGTCGCCACTCGGCCCATATCAATTGCGAGCCCACTTCGTGACTCGCGAATTCCTGGAACAGGTTCATGTTGATCGTGTACAGGCGGCGCTCGTGCAGCGCATTGGGCGTCGTCCCCCGCCCGTAGGCGTAGTCGTCGATCAGCCGCTTGGTGCCGATGCCCGACGCGTCGAAGTAGCCCGACACCGTCGTCACCGGCTGGTCGGGGCGATACAGCGTGCCCCGGCGGATGCCCGCCTTGTCGGCCGTCGGTGCCCACGACAAGCCGCGGATATCCAGTCGCTTGGCCTGACCCTCCACCGGCCAGGTGTAAAGGTCCAAAGCCAGGCCCAGCTTCGGCGGGTCGTACGCGTCGTAATGCGTCACGCTCCCCACCACCAGAGCATCGACGCCCAACGTCTCGCGCAGATGGATCGCGTCTTCACGCGAAGCGATCCGCTCGAGTTGCAGCGCCTGCATCGCTTCGAGGACCCGGTTCACCGGCAAGGCGTCGATGCCCACCACCTGCTCGAACGCCCGCGTCAGGTCGTCCGCCAGCTTCAGCCCGTTCGCGTGTCGGCTGCCCGACTCGTTTCGCAACGGCGCGACCGCCCACACCTGCCGCTCCGCGTATGGCGACTGGATCGGACGCTCAACGATCGGCCGCTCGCAGCCGACCAGCGGCACCACCGCCGCTAATAGCAACAGTCGCACCAAGATCAATCGAACCTGTTCACTTGTCATGGCATCATGCCGGGGGTTATTCACGCCGGGGCCTCCGCCGACGCGTCGTTGTCTTTCGACCGATCGTCCCGATCAGTCCGTCGGCACGTCGGCCGTTTGTGTCTCGGTCGTCTGCTCGCCGAACGCGACCTTGATCGCGTCGTCCGGGTCGATCGCCCAGATGTTCTCGACGCCGTCGATCGCTCGATTCGAGACGAAGTAAATCGCGTTGTCGCCGGACCACACCGGCTGAAGATTCGCGAACCGACCGCGGGTCATCCGCGTCCGTCCGCTCCCGTCCGCCTTCGCAATCCAAACGTCGGATTCCGCAGGGCTGTCTCCTTGCGTATCGGCGTCCGGATTACTCACAGTGCAAAAAACCACCGCCTCGCCGCTCGGCGACCACGACGGCGTGATGCACGCGTACTCGCTCGACCAGACGATCTCCGTCGGGCTCCCCGCTTCTCCACGATCATCCAGCTCGACCGTCCAAAC
>JBMYUK010000625.1:0-1206 GCA_049605275.1 Phycisphaeraceae bacterium | reverse complement strand
TCGTGTGTTTCCTGCGATGCGTAGCATCGCGGCTACGCTTCTGAACCTGTCCAACCGCGATGTTTCAAAACGTGATTCGTATCAGCGTGTTCGCTGGCTTAACCGATTAGTCGGTGGCATCGATGCGTGCCACGGGGCATGGCGTTTGATCGGTTAACGGCTTGCTGACCCTCGCGTTGACGCGGCGGCTGTATCTCGGCGCTGCTCGTCCTGATGCGGTCAGGCCACGGCGCTCTGCGTGGGTTTCTCTGGTTCGACCTTGCCGGCGGGCTTGGGCTCGTCGACGTCGCGTCGCACCGCGAGGTGGTCGAGGACGATCTGGGCGCAGCGGGCCCATGAGTTGCGTTGGGCGTAGGCGATGCAGGGGGCGGCGTCGAGTTCGAGTGCGTCGAGCGCGGCTTGTTTGAGGTCCTTGTAGACGTAGCCGGTTTGGCCTTGCTGGACGACGTCGATCGGGCCGGTGACGGGGTAGGCGGCGACGGGGAGTCCCGAGGCGTTGGCTTCGAGCATGACGACGCCGAAGGTGTCGGTTTTGGAGGGGAAGACGAAGACGTCGCCGGCGGCGTAGTGGGCGGCGAGGTCTTCGCCGAACTGGTAGCCGACGAATAGGGCGTCGGGGTATTTTTTTTCGAGCGCGGCGCGGGGCGGGCCGTCGCCGATGATGACCTTCGTGCCGGGCAGGTCGAGTTGTAGGAAGGCCTCGATGTTTTTCTCGATGGCGATGCGTCCGGCGTAGATGAAGATGGGTTCGTCGAGTTGGGCGAGCGCTTCGGGGACGGGGTAGCCGGGCTTGAAGAGGTCGGTGTCGACGCCTCGGGACCAGACGACGATGTTGTTCAGGCCGTTGCGGGTGAGTTCGCTGCCGACTTGGGGTGTGGGGACGAGGGTGTGCTTGGCCTGGCCGTGGAACCAGCGGATGAACCGGTAGCTGACCGACTTGGGGATGCCGAAGTATTGTCGGAGGTAGTGGGGGAACTGGGTGTGGTAGCTGGTGGTGTAGGGGATGCGATTGCGGACGCACCACTTGCGCGCGGCGAGGCCGAGGGGTCCTTCGGTAGCGATGTGGATGGCGTCGGGGTCGAGGTCGTCGAGCACGCCGCGCCCGATCGAGGCGAAAGTGCGGATCATCTCGGCGGCGTCGTAGAACGCGGGCACGACCGAGAGCTCCGGCGCGTCCGACATCCCCGCGAGGATCTCCCGCACGCG
>JBMYUK010000624.1:0-1218 GCA_049605275.1 Phycisphaeraceae bacterium | reverse complement strand
ACGCTTTTTCGCGGGTCTATTCACCGCATTACTTCGTTACTCGTCGCTCGCCTACCTTGAGTAGGCGTCGCTCCTCGTGCCTCGTTCTGCGGCGAATATCCGCCGCGACGTTTTTAGTACGTACGCATACTAGCTTGCCAGGCGATCCATGTCAAGCCGTAAGTCAATAAAAAACCGCAACTTGCGAAATAGATCGCGAGTTGCGGGGTGTGTTCGATGCTCGGTTCCAGACGCAGAACGGTGAAACGTTTTCTGTAGGGCTCGTTCTGTAAACGCAAGCCGGGGAGCGCTACTTGCGCATGCTCTGGTAGAGGTTCAGGCCTTTGTCCAGGCGGGCGACGCCTTGGTTGAGGCCTTCGATCGCTCGTGCGAAGCGGGCGTAGCTCAAACGCATGCGCTCGATGAATGCTTCGTCCTGCGCGGATAGGCGTGACGCGTTGTCTTTGTTCGTGCTCATCGTATGACTCCTGTTGAAAAGGTTGTGACCGGAGAAGCATCCGATTCGGCACGGATTAAAACAACCAAAGCGTGCATATTTTGAGCGATTCGACCGATTCACCAGCAGGTTTATAGCGATTGGCGAAGGGATGCGGATTGCGAGGCCCGATCGGGCCGGTATCGAGCGTGTCGCTACGGCTTGGCGTCGACGCCTTTACCCGGACGCAGGTCGAGGCATTTGAGCTGCGACTGGCTGCGGAGGACGAGCAGACCGTCGGCGAAGGCCATGGGCGCCCAGATCATGTTGCGCTTCGCGTTGGTCTCGAAGATCTTCGCGGCGGCGCGTTCGTCGTAGCCCGCGGGGTCGGGTTTGATGAGGCGCAGCACGCCGTCCTCGCCGCCGAGGGTCAGGAGATACCCGCCGACGGCCAGGACCGTGCCGCGGTCGAGTCCGGGCGTGTCGTGCGTCCAGAGCAGGTTGCCGTTCCGATCGAAGCAGCCGATCCCGGGCGTGGGTCCCCGGCGGAGGTTTTCGTTGGTATTGAGGTTGACGTAGAGGTGTTCGCCGACGAGCAGAGGGGAGTGGATCTGCCCGCCGTGGGTCTTGTCGCGTTTGATTTCTTTAGCGACGACGGTGTCTCCGAGGGTTCGCAGTTCGATGAGGGCCGAGCCGCTGTCGTAGCCCGCGGTGACGAAGATGCGGTCGCCGCCGAGGTGGGCGGGGGTGGGGATGGCCCGTTTGACGGGGACGCCCTCGTAGGACCAGAGGACGCGTCCGTC
>JBMYUK010000623.1:0-1218 GCA_049605275.1 Phycisphaeraceae bacterium | reverse complement strand
AGGCCCAAAAAGGATGAGTCAGACTAAAAACGGTTCCTGACACCTTTTCCTCCCCACCGGCATATTTTGTCCTAAGCAACTTTCCTAACTGGATAATATTATCTAATGGCGTTCCAAAGCCTTCCGCGCCAGAGATGACAGCGAGACAATTAATGAGTTCTTGATGTTCATGCGGCATGTCAGAAGCCTCTAAGTGTGTAATCTATAACTAATTTTTAATAACGTATTAATCATATTTTGTGTCAGTTACCACATCATAGAATTTAACACCTCCAGTATGATGTTTTCTATGCTCTATTGAGTCAACAAGTTGCATCACACCAATAATTTCATGATGACGCCAAGTTAATGTCGGCACACGGCCATGCACCGGACCGCCAAAAAGTGATGAAATTACAGTCTGGGCAGAATTAGTGGCACTCGACGGCTTGAACGTTGCCATCATAGGTTGTGAAGCTGATAATTGCAGAGATATATACAATCATATTATATCCGAATAGCTAAATGAAATCTGGTGTCAGTATGCTGAAGCTGATGCAGTATGTCTTTAAGCGAAAGAAGTCCTTTCTTGACCCAGTCTTTCTTAGCGTCATTACCTGGATATAAATTCCAGTTCTCTAAAATACTATGTATAGTCGCTGTCGCATGACTTGCATCGTACCAATTCTCGCACATATCTTCTGGCCATTCATTTCTCGGAAACTCATCTAAGTCAATTTTTGATAGGTCTTCAGAAACATAAGAAGAGAGTTCAGGGATAGATATCTTCAAACATAACTGATCAAGTACAGCCATTCGCCTTGCAATTGATCGGGGCTCGGATGGAGTTATAGATTCATTTCTTCCATCGACGTGTTTAGTGCACACATATATCCGTCCGGGCTGTGATGTTAATTGAATCATGGGATTAAAAATCTCATATATTTGAATAGACCTTCTACACCGTGAACGAACTGTACCTTGTTGACATTAACCCCTGCTCGATTCGCTTGAGTAAAAAACTGCCGAGTTTGAGATAAGGTGGGCTTATTCAATGTCCAGACTACAACCTGACGGTTATTACCGGGAGGAAAAGGGGGAGGAAAAGGTGTCAGGGAGGAAAAGGTGTCAGGAACCGTTTTTAGTCTGACTCATCCTTTTTGAAGAAGAAAAAGGGACAGTCCTGCTCTGTAGAAACCCTAGGTTTTCGGCTAAATCTCGTCGTGAGTCCTGTTCGCG
>JBMYUK010000622.1:0-1221 GCA_049605275.1 Phycisphaeraceae bacterium | reverse complement strand
CACCGCGGACCCAACCCAATGGGGCGCACTCTCCGACGAAGCGATGCAAGCCGGCGTCGAAGCGATCCGCGCCTTCTGCATCCGCGTCCAGCGCGAGATGCGGATCGACCTCCAACTCTACGAGTCCGAGCGCTTCGTGCTGCTCACCGATATCGAAGCCGAAGGCGTCGCGGCGCTCGCACCCAAACTCGCCAAGGCCTACCGCGCCATCGCCGAGACCCTGGGCGACGACCCCGATGGCAACATCTTCCTCGGCAAGTGCCTGGTCGTCCTCTTCGACCAACGCGTCGACTACATCCGGTTCCAACAGCAGATGCACGACACCGACGCACGCGGCACCGGCGGACTCTGCCACGGCTTCGGCGACGGCCACGTCCGCGTCGCCGCCTACCAACGCGCCAATCCCAGACAGACGAATCACATCCTCGCGCACGAACTCGTGCACGCCTATCTGCATCGCTACCACGCCCCGACCCCGCTGCCCGATTGGGTCGATGAGGGTCTGGCCGAGCACCTCGCTCACGCGATCGAGCCGCCGCCGGGACAGAACCTGTATCTGAAAACACGCCTGCTACTCGAAGACAAGCAGGGCCTGGGCGACGGCTTTTTCGACGGCAAGCGCCTCGCGTCCTGGCAATACGACGTCGCGGGTGCGCTCACCGGCTACCTCATCGAGCGAAGCGATCGCGTGTATCCCAAGTGGATCCGATCGATCAAAACCGGCACACCCGCCGAACAAGCCCTCGAAGCGCACTACCGCATGGACACCCCGACCCTCGTCCAGCGGTTCAAACGCCGCCTCGACCGCGCGCTCAACAAACAACTCGGCGGATAGCTCACGCCGCAACGCAAGTCCGTACGATGATTGCCTCGACGCCAAACGCCGCACGCGACTCGACATGTCCGTTCAAGACGACTCTCAACACGACAAGCCCATCATCGGGCTGATGGGCGGGCCAGGCTCGGGCAAGAGCGCGGTCGCCGGGCTGTTCGCCGAGTCGGGCTGCGCCGTGATCGACGCGGATCGACTCGCCCACGCCGCCCTGCAGACCGACTCGGTGCGCGAGCAGATTCGCGAGCGGTGGGGCGACGCGGTCATGCAACCCGAAGGATCGGTCGATCGCAAAGCGCTCGGAGCCGTGGTCTTCAATGACCCCGCCGCGCTGAAGCATCTCGAGTCGCTGGTCCACCCGCTCGTCCACGAAGGCCGAGCCCGCGAAC
>JBMYUK010000621.1:0-1226 GCA_049605275.1 Phycisphaeraceae bacterium | reverse complement strand
TCGCGCGAGGGTCTAAAGCTCCGCTCTAGACCCCGTGGTTTCCCTCGGAGGGGCTAAGTTGTCGGTCACTTCGCTCTGACCGCGACGGGCCTGGACTCCGCCAATGGGCCGCGGCGAGCGTGGCCCCGGGCGGGGCCCAAGACGAATCGTTACGAACCGGTCGACGCCGGCTTGTGAGCCTTCGACCCGCGCTTGGGCGCGAGCGTGATGCCCGCGCCGACGCACGCCCGCCGACGAGTCGGCGAACAGATCGGAGTCACACAAGTCGTCGTCGAACGGCCGGCCATGGAAAAGTTACCTCGAGTCTCTGAGTCCGATCGAACGAGCGCGGCCACGCGACACACGCCCCGAACGCTTACCTAGACCAGAGGATTTTAGGTTCCTGTACGGTCAATGCAAGAGCCAGCCCGCGAAAAATCCGCCCGGCGGTTGGTGTGCCCGGCAGCGGCGATCTGTCCCTGATTGTCCTACAAGTCCCGTGCCGTAGAACGGCCTTTCCTCTGACATTCTCTACCAGATTCGGTAGAGACTAAACGCTCGACCACTATATGTAGGTGTATCGCACCGGTCAACATATTCCCTTGAGTTGTTTACGAAAAAATCGTAGAACGCCCAAAGCTGCTGTGCTGGCAACAGTTTATAGGTCTTGGCCTGGTCGCATTCGCTGTTGCCAAGGCGGTGGAAAACATGGTTCAATCGCGGATCAGAGCCCATCGCAAAAAAATGAATACTGCTCAGTGTGTTTTCCGTGAAGACCGCCGGTTTGTGAGCCTCGCGTTAACGAAAGCTCGCGCAAGTAGTTAGAACAATCGACACGCCGCTATCATGCCCGCCATGGCGAAGACGCCTCATCAACCGCGTTGGCGCATCGGCGTCGATACAGGCGGAACGTTCTGCGACCTGGTCCTCGTCGACCCCGAGGGAGGGGTCCGCGCGACGACCAAGCGGCTTTCGACCCCCGACGATCCGGGCCGGGCCGTGCTCGAGGGGATCGATCGATTGTTGGCGAGGTTCGATGGGGTGCAGAGCGCGGCGGAGGGCGAGCGAGCCCGCCCGCTAAACGTGGATGACATCGACCAAGTCATCAACATCATGTACGATTTTTATTTTTTCTTAAAAATGTAGCTTGTTTTCTTAATGTAGCTCTAGATGCAGTAGTAAGTGAAGATTTGTTTGTAGCAAAAAATACTCTGTCAGGCACACCAGCAGCTAAAAACTCAACTGTT
>JBMYUK010000620.1:0-1248 GCA_049605275.1 Phycisphaeraceae bacterium | reverse complement strand
CAGCAGGCCGGCGGCGTCTTTGAGCGCGGGCTTGCGAGCGGGGTGGGCCTGGTCCAGGCGGGCTTGTTCGATCAGCCGGTCGATCGCGGCCCCGTCGTCGTAGTCGTCGGCCAACACTGCGGTGGTCTCGTAGCAGCTATCGAAGAACGACAGCCGAGCGAGCAGTTGCGCGGCCTCGGGCGAGTCGGCGATCAGGCGGTCGAAGGCTTTGGCCTGGGCCGGGTCGAGGTCGCCGTCGAGATAACGCAGGCACAGGTTTTTGACGTCGTCGCGATTCATGAGGTCGGGCCCCCCATCCGCTGGGTGACGCAGTCTTCGAGCACGCTGCGGACCCGGCGGAGCATGACCGAGACCGAGTTCTCGCGGATGCCCAGGCTGTCTGCGATGTCTTTGCGGCTCAGTTGCTGGCGGTAGCGCTTGGCCAGGACGTCGCGGTGCTTGTCGGTGAGCCGGCCGATGCAGTGCTCGAGCGCTTCGAGGCGTTCGTCGGCGTCCTCGGCTTCAAGCGACATCGCGCCCGACAGCGCGTCCATGGCGTCCTCACCGAGCAAGAGCGGCTTGCGTTGATTCTGATCGCGGTAGCGGAGGATGCGAATGCGCGCGATGCCGATGGCCCAGGCGACGAAAGGCCGAGCCGGGTCGTATTCGTCGTAGTGATCGAGCAGGTGGGCGACGGTGGCCTGGATGATGTCCTCGGCGTCGTGGTGGTTGCGGACGATCGAGCGCACGAAGGCGGTGACCGAGGGCTGGGCCTTGCCCCAACGCAGGGTCAATTCGGACATCTTTTCGCGAGATGGGCGGTCGGGGTCTGGCATAGCGTTCATTAGGTATGCACCGCAACCGCGGCGATGTTGACAGGCAATCGAGAAATCGCGCAGGAAATACCTAGAACTTGTTATGCCTCGCTCGTATCTGGTGACGGGACCAACTGGCCTGGCGGCGCGCATAAAAAACCCCGCATCGGCGTACGGGGCTAAGACGGCGTGGTACGTTGGGTGTTCGAAGTGACGGCGTCTACGCGCCTTCGGGCTTGTCTTTGTTGCGGCGTTTTTCGTCGGCCAGTTCGCTGCGATTGATCGGTGTGTCGCGGGGGAAGTCGAAGGCGAGGCGGACCTTGTCGCCGTGGATCTGGACGACACGGATCATGCCTAGCGGGCGGTCCGGGTCGCCGATGATGACTTCTTCTCCGACGCGTCTGGTGAGTGCGAGCATGGGATCGTCCTTGTTCCGTTACCGCGTCGGCCGAGA
>JBMYUK010000619.1:0-1252 GCA_049605275.1 Phycisphaeraceae bacterium | reverse complement strand
ACAGTGACTTGGCCCCACTCGGTGAGCAACGCCGGATGGTGACCTTCTTCTTCCGCCAGGGCACCTACTCGGTTGGTGAATTCGAGCGCGGTGACGAAGTCGGGCCGGATCCCGCGATCGAGCATCGGCTTGAGCGTGGTCTGCACACCGATGACCACGACGCCGCGCCGCACCGCCGGGTCCGCGAGCAGGTCCAGGTTTTTTACTAGCGACGGCCCGGCGCCGACGCACACGGCGGGATAGCCCTGCGCCGCGTCTTTGAGCTCGGCGATGGTCGAGCCCGCGGCGTATTGGCCGAGGTTGTTCGCGAGGTTGCTGACCGTGCGCGAGGCGTTGACCAGCGCGGTGGCGACGTTGGTCCGGCAAAACGCGAGGGTCTCGGTGATGAGCTTGCTAAAGGCGCTAAACGCCTCGCCGTGACGCTGCCGCGACGCGGGGTGCGCGACCAGCTGCGTGCCGAGCGTCAGCGTCGCCGACCGCTTGTCGATCCGCCCGAGCAGCGTCGCCTTCGTCGCGTCCGGCCCGGCGAGGATCAGCCCCGCCTGCCCCAGCCACGTCGCGTAGTCCAGCCGTTCGAGCACCGCCCGCAGCTGCGCGAGGTCTGGCTCGTACACCACCACCAGGTCGCGCGGCCCGACGCGGCGCACCACCGCGTCCACGTGATACCCCAGCCCAAAGCCCAGCAGCACGACGCACGCCGTCTTCGCGTGGTCGATCGGGTCGGTCAGGGTCTTGGCCTCTTTGATCGGGTCGTACTTACTCGCGAGCGCGACCGGCCGCGGGCCAAGGTCGGATCGGATTGCAGTGAGCGGGCCGGCCTTGGATGCGGACCAGTGCAGCGCGGCGGGCGGTGTCTCCGCGAGCCGCTGCGCGAGCGACGGGTCGTGCCGGGCGAGCGCATCGAGGTTTTTCTTGAGCGTTGGCGTTGGCGTAGGTCTTTGCGCGTGCATCGTCCGCTTATTATCGGAGCGATGTCGGCGGGGTCTTGCCAGATTGAATGACGCTCACGCCCAGCCGTAGATGGCTTCGCGGTTGCCGGGGATCCGATCGGGGCCGAAGTTGTACTTCTCCGTGCGCTGGCCGTCGCAGGCCACGACCCACAGCCCCTCGTCCTCGCGGAGATCGACCTTCTCGCCCAGCGGCTGGCCGACATCTGGCAGCCGGTTGTCGGGCAGAAGCTGCACCATCGGGTTGCAGGGGTCTGCGATGTGGTGGTCGATAACGATGGCCTCACCGCCGTCATTGAGCGTCA
>JBMYUK010000618.1:0-1261 GCA_049605275.1 Phycisphaeraceae bacterium | reverse complement strand
CAGCGCGACCGAGGCGGAATCGTCGCCGTCGCTCAGCGTCAGAACGCAGGGCTTACCGACGAAGAGGTCGGGGTCCGCGGCGGCGGGGCCGGCCTTCTCGCTGCCGGCCATCGGATGAGCGCCGATGACACGCGACAGGTCGGGCAACTCGGCCCTCGCGTCCGCGATCACGCTCGCTTTTGTAGAGCCCACGTCCGTGACGACCAACTCCCGCGGCGCGTGCTCGGCGATCTGCCGATACACCGCGCGGAAACCACCTAGCGGCACCGCCACCAGCGCGAGCGACGCATCGGCGAGCGCCAACGCAGGGTCATCGGTCAGCGTGTCGTACGCCCCGGTCCGAGCGGCCTCGTCCAAGGTCGCCTGCCTACGCCCCAGCGCAACAAGTCGGCCCGCAAACCCACGCGCCCTCAGCCCCAGCGCGACGCTCGTGCCCAGCATCCCCGGGCCGACCACCACCAGCTTCTCGGTATGAAAACGTTCGTCAATCATCGCGTTACGAGTTAAACTATCAGGTTTAACCGACTCAGGCCCGCCAAACGCCGCGACACCACGCGTCCCCTCGGCGGTAAGGATGCATCGGCCCAGAGGCACGCCCATGACCACGCTCAACGAATACACCGGCACGTTCGAACTCGAATTCGAACGACCCCTCACCAAGCTCGAGCGACAGATCGTCGAACTCGAACAGCAAAACGACCCCGCACGATCCGCCGTCGGACTCGACCCCAACGTCGACCTCGGCAGCGAGATCCGAAAGCTGCGCCAATCGCACACCGCGATGCTTAAAAAGATCTACAAGAGCCTGCCGCCCGCCAACGTCGTCCAGGTCGCACGACATCCGAACCGACCCCAAACCGTCGATTACATCAACGCCTTCGTCAAAGACTTCACCGAGTTGCACGGCGACCGGGCCTACGGCGACGACCACGCCATGATCTGCGGCTTCGGTCGCATCGGCCCGCACAAAGCCCTGGTCATCGGACACCACAAGGGCAAAGACACCAAAGACAAGATCAACGCCAACTTCGGCATGCCCCACCCCGAGGGCTACCGCAAAGCCCTGCGCTGCATGAAACTCGCCGAGAAGTACGGCCTGCCCGTCGTCACGCTCATCGACACACCCGGGGCTTACCCCGGCATCGAGGCCGAGGAACGCGGACAGGCAGAAGCCATCGCGCTCAACCTCCAAGAGATGTCGCGACTCAAAACCCCGATCGTCAGCGTCGTCATCGGCGAGGGCGGCTCCGGAGGCGCCCTC
>JBMYUK010000617.1:0-1287 GCA_049605275.1 Phycisphaeraceae bacterium | reverse complement strand
GCCCGGCTTGGTAGTATCTCGGTGATGCCCAAGTGCGTGATCACCGAAACGCTGGACCCGAACTGCGCGGACTGGCTGGCTGAACGCTGCGAGATCGTCTGGCACGCTCAAGACGCGCCCGATCTGGACGCGCAACTCGCCGACGCAGACGCATTAGTCGTCCGCACCTACACCCAAGTCGATCAGGCCCTGCTCGACCGCGCTCCAAACGTGAAGGTCATCGGCCGCGCGGGCGTCGGGCTCGATAACTTTGACCTGCCCGCTTGTGAGAAGCGCGGCGTGCGCGTCGTATACACGCCGGACGCGAACACGCAGGCGGTTGTCGAGTACGTCTTCGGCCTCATCCTCGACCACTACCGCCCACGCACCACGCTCGCGCACGGCACCACCGCGCAAGACTTTCACCAACTCCGCAAGACCGAGGTCGGCGTCGAACTGGCCGACCTCACCCTGGGCATCCTCGGCATGGGACGCATCGGCAAACGCATCGCGACCGCCGCGCACGCCATGGGCATCAACGTGCTCGGCTGCGACCTCCTCGACGAACCGACCCTCCGCAAGGCCATCCCCAACGTCCCCTTCGACTGCGTCGACCACGAAACGCTCTACGAAAACAGCGACATCCTCACCGTCCACACCGACGGCCGACCGACCAACCGACACCTCATCGACGCCGACGCACTCTCCCGACTCCGCGACGACGCGCTCTTCATCAACGCGGCCCGCGGCATGCTCGTCGATCACGCCGCGCTCGCCGAGTGGCTGAAGACGAACCCGAACGCCGCGGCGATCCTCGATGTCCACGACCCCGAGCCCCCGGCCGAGGATCACCCGCTCTACGCGCTCGGCAACGCCCGGCTGCTGCCGCATCTCGCGAGCCGGACCGACACGGCTTTGAAAAACATGAGCTGGGTCGTCCGCGACGTCGCCGCCGTGCTGGAAGGCCGAGAGCCAACGTATCCCGCGGTGTGATCGGCGGCGGGTGAGAGGCAAAACGCTGCCCGGGTCACTGCGTCTGCACGCGATAGAAACGGCTGGGTGCGAGCGCGTCGGTGTCGGGGACGCGTGCGGGGCTGCCGTCGCCGAGGATCGTGACGAAGGGGACGAAGGTCTCGCCGTCGTCCGATCGGTAGACGGTGTAGTAGACACCGGGCTCGGTGTCGAAGGCGATAACGGGCGCGAGTTCGACGTCGAAGGGGATCGGGTCGGGGCGCGGGCCGAGGCGGACTTTCGCAAGCGGGTCGCCGACGGTGATGGACTGGCTGGAGACGAAGGGAACGGAGGCGA
>JBMYUK010000616.1:0-1291 GCA_049605275.1 Phycisphaeraceae bacterium | reverse complement strand
AACTTCCGAATCGCTAAGCCTAGCCGAATCAACCTTATTTGGCAATCGCACTACGCGCGAGGCGGCAACACGAAGCCGCCGCGTAACACGCGGGGGTCGAGCTGTGAGAAACACATCACACCAGAAAAACAAAAGACCGGAAAATGCTCTGCTGGCTCGCTTTTCTGTTGTTCTGGTTTGCTGAGATTCTGCGTCCTTCCCGCTTCGACCCCTGGGCGTTGCCCGGCGGCTACGGCCCCGCTTTCCAGCCGATTTCGACGATCAGCGGCAGGTGGTCCGATCCGTTTGCCTCGCCCACGACACGATTGACAGTGGTCAGTTCCCCGCTGTGTAGGAGGTGGTCGATCGGGATCATGCCCAGGGTGTTGAGACTGGCCGGCCATGTGGGGGCTCGGCCGAAGCCGACCTGCGAGTTCACGAGTTCACCCGACGACCGAAGGTCGCGGAAGGCGGTAGACCAGGGCGTGGCATTGAAGTCGCCCACAACGATACAGGGGTCGGCCTGTTCCGCCGCCCATTCACCGGCCGCGTAGAGCGTCGCATCCCGCGCCCTGGCGTAGAGCACGCTAACCGGCGGGAGCGGGTGGATGCTCAGCACGCTGATCGTATCGCCTTCAAGCGTCAGCTCGGCCTCGATGACGGGCACCTGCGCGATGTCATTCGTCACGTCGTAAACTCTTGAAGACACAATGGCGATCGCTGGGCGGTCGTCGCCTGCCTTGCGCTGGAAGCAGGCAATGCCGAAGTTGTCGGTCCGGGATTGATCGACGATTAATTCATAGCCCTGCAGACCTGCCTTCAGCGCATCGACCCAGCGGTGGTTGACTTCCTGGACGAACAGTAGGTCCGGGTTTTGTGTGTAAATCTCCGCGATGACGCCGGCGTGGTTGCTGTTGCTCGTATTGACGTTGTAGTGCATGACGGTCATCGTCGGCCGAGCCAGATCCGCCGATGCTGGCGAGCCGAGGTACAGCGGCAGCACGAAAAAGAGATTCATGGCACAGCCCGCGGCCGCCGCCGCCGCGAGTTTCCACGATCGCAATAGAAACAGCGCCAGCGCCGTGACCAACAGCACCGCCGCATACTGGAAGCGGAAATGGTTACACAGATCGAACAGCCAGCCCCACCGCCCGAGCAGGCCCAGCACACTCGGTACGAGCGCACCGAGCATCACGAGCACCACCAGCCCACGCACAACCGCCGACCGGCTGGGCAGCGGGGCCTCTTTCAATTCTCCATGATCTTGCTCGTGGACAACTACAACCACACTGGCAAGGTAGCATGCCTTGGC
>JBMYUK010000615.1:0-1294 GCA_049605275.1 Phycisphaeraceae bacterium | reverse complement strand
AATCACCGGGATAGCACCGGCATCGAGCACATGCTCGGTACGACCGGTCAGCCCCTGAGTGTAGATCGGTGGATGCTGCAGCAACCAGATTTCGTCCTCGGTCTCCGCGGTGCGTTCGGCGGTGAAGCGGGCCCTGCTATCCCCGGCGTTTCTCTACCCGGATGCGAGCGCCCAGACCGACGACCCCCACGCGATCGCGGCGCGGCTCGCGCTCGCGCTGACCGACGGGCTGCCCGATGTGGCGCTCCGCCGAGCGGCGGACGACGGATCAATCGCCGATCCTCTCGTGCTCGCGACTCACGCAAAGCGCCTGGCCGACAGCTCGCGCGGCAAGGCCAAGCTCCGGCGTTTCTTCGTCCGATGGCTCGACCTCGACCACGCCAGCGAAACCACTAAAGACCCCGATCGCTTCCCCGCGTTCGACGGCGAACTATTGGCCGACCTCCGCACGTCGCTGGATCGTTCGATCGAAGGCACCGTCTTCGGCGACGCATCGAGCTACACCGACCTGCTCCTGGGCGAGACGATCTACGTCAACCGCCGGCTGGCCGAGGTCTACCGCTTCTCGCTGCCCGATCCTGTTGCGGACGCGCCTTCGGCCGATGACTTCGTCCCCGTTCCCACAACCGATCGCGGCCGCAGCGGCCTGCTTGCGCATCCCTACTTGCTGGCGGCCCTCTCCTATCGCGACGACACCTCGCCGATCCACCGCGGCGTCTTTCTCACGCGCGGCATCCTCGGCCTGCCGCTCAATCCTCCGCCCGAGGCCTTCGCGTTGGGCGATCACGACTTCGATCCCGAGATGACCATGCGCGAAAAAGTCGTCGAGTTGACCAAGGCCCCGAACTGCATGGCCTGCCACGACACCATCAATCCGCTCGGCTTTTCGTTCGAGCACTTCGACGCCATCGGCCGCTACCGCGCCGAAGACGCCGCCGGCCGAGCCATCGATTCACAAGCCGACTTTATCGATCCCGACGGCAAAACCGTGCGCTTCGCCGGCCCCGAGGACGTCGCCGCTTACGCCGCGCAATCCGACCGAGCACGACGCGCCTTTGTCCGCCGACTCTATCGGCACGCGACCCACCGCGAACCCGAAACGCTGGGGCCTGATACGCTCGACAAACTCGACCGCGGCTTCGTTCACGATCAAACCCACATCCGTCGATTATTCATCAAGATCGCCGTGGCCGAGAGCCGACTCGGCATCCAACCGACTAAAGTGACCGTGTCCGACGACCAATCGACCGTTCCCAACTCAATCGACCAAGGTGGTGCACCGTGATCACGCCGA
>JBMYUK010000614.1:0-1294 GCA_049605275.1 Phycisphaeraceae bacterium | reverse complement strand
CGACGGACCAGCCTCCGCAGCAGCGACGCCGCCATGGCCTTGCCCACCTCCAGCCACGCCCGCACCACCACCGCCATCCATGGCCCGGTCGATTCGCAAGGAATTCGACGACGCCGCCGCCGGCAACCCCGCCAATCCCGCGAACCCCTCCGACAACACGCCCAACCAAAACGCCCGCCCCGCGCCACCGCTCCCCGACGCGGCCGCCACCGACCAGGCCCCGCGCCCTCAAACCCAGGGCAGCCCCAACCCCCAGCGCATCGACGGCCTGCCCGGCGACGACGGCACCCTCAACCCCCGTCGCGACGGAGCCGACGCCCCCAACCCGCTCCCACCACGACCCCTCGACCCCACCCCCAGCGACGCCGACACTCCGACCCCCGAGCCCGGCGACCGCGACGTCCCCTCGCCCGCCGATCCGACCGCGCCCGACACCGACACCACCACCGACTCCGACACCCCGGCCGACACCGAGTCCGACACCGACTCGAACAACCCCGAAGACACCGACACCACCAAACCCACCGAGCAGCAAACCACGCCCAACGTCGACCAACCCGCCGACAACCCCGACACCGATCGCCCCAGCGAAACCGACGGCCAGGGCGACGCCGACACGACTACGACCGACAGGACCACCACCCCCAAGCCCGCCGAAGACGACACCGCCCAGCCCGACGGCGACGAGGCCGACCCCGCCGCACCCACCGAAGAAGCGAACCCCACCCGCGCTCCGAAAGACGACAGCGAAGCGCCGCCGACCAACATCAAGATCGTCGAACTCGAACTGCAGGAAGGCCGCGTCCTCGTCGGCAAAGGCATCAAGGTCACGACCAAACTCCCGACCCCGCCGGGCGTGGGCAGCCGCGTCCTCTCGATCCCGCGGAACGCCCGGGTCAGCATCACCTTCGATAACACGGGCAAAGTCTTCGAAGCGAAGATGCTGCGCTCAACCAACTACAAAGAATGGGACGCCGCGATCGAGGCCTCCCTCTACCGCTGGTCCGCCCGGGGCGAAGCCATCGACAACGCCAAGCCCCACGTCACCATCGAGTGGAACTACCTGCTCAACGATCTGTTCGACGAGGATGAGTAGCCGCCTTTTACGGTTTTTAGCCCCCGAGACGGGATCCGTCTAAGCCGCTCTTTCATATGCAAGTCGATAAGCGTCGGCCTGTTGCTTAGCCGCCGGGCAACGCACGGGGGTCGAATCATTTCCGGCTTCGATCACGGTCACACCAAATATGCCCCGGCTGATACGACCCTCGCGTGTTACTCGGCGGCTATCAAGACG
>JBMYUK010000613.1:0-1296 GCA_049605275.1 Phycisphaeraceae bacterium | reverse complement strand
GAGCCGGGCGGCTGAACCGGCGCGATCGACCGCGCTTCGCACAACCGATGCCTCTTTTCGACCGACGCGTCATGTCGGGGTGGCCACTATTTGCGTGTTTTCACAAGGTATTAGCGCGGTTCTAGCGAAATGTGCGCGCGCATGCCCGATAGGTTCTCTATCGTTCGCGACCTGCCGTGAACGCCGATCCGGTTGGATCGGCGCTCGATTCATCCCGGGCCCGCCCTAATGAAGCTCGAATACCGAACCGTATGGATCAGCGACACGCACCTGGGGTCCAAGGGCTCGCGTGCCAAGGAGTTGTCGCGCTTTCTCAAGCAGGTGCGCTGCGAGCGGCTCTACCTCGTCGGCGACATCATCGACTGCTGGCGGCTCAAGTCGCGCTGGTACTGGCCGGCCGAGCACAACGACGTCATCCGCCGCATACTCAAACACGCCTCCCGCGGCACCGAGGTCATCTACACCCCCGGCAATCACGACGACGCCGCGCGACAATTCGTCAACATGGCCTTTGGCGGCGTCGACATCAAGCCCCACACCCAGCACGACACCGCCGACGGCAAGAAGCTCTTCGTCACGCACGGCGATCAGTTCGACCTGGTCATCCAACACTCCAAGCTCCTCGCCGTGCTGGGCAGCGTCGCGTACGAAACCCTCTTAAAGATCAATCGACACTACAACGTCGTGCGCCGCTGGCTCGGTCTGCCCTACGCCTCGCTGAGTCAGGCGATCAAGCTCAAGGTCAAACGCGCCTGCACCTTCATCAGCCGGTTCGAAGACATCCTCGCAAACGAGGCCGAGAAACGCGCGATGGACGGCGTGGTCTGCGGCCACATCCACAAGGCCGAGTCGCGCACGATGGACAACGGCGTGCAATACCTCAACTGCGGCGACTGGGTCGAGTCCTGCACCGCGCTCGTCGAACACGCCGACGGCCGACTCGAAATCATCGACGGCATCCAAGCGGTCGAAGACCTCAAGGCCCAACGCCAGGCCAAACGCAACGAACACGTCGCCGAACTTCCGGAGGGCGGCCAACAAGAGATCGACGACGACGACCTGCTCGACGTCGACGAAGAACCGATCGACCTGATGCCCGCCGAGCGAGCGCTCTTCGGCAGCTTCCGGCCGATCTTCCCCGAGCCGAGGGAGCGCTGAGCCATGCGGTTTGTACTCGTCTCCGACGCGTGGGAGCCGCAGGTCAACGGCGTCGTCCGAACCTGGCAGCACGTCACCCGCGAGATGACCAAGCTCGGCCACGAGCCCCACGTCATCCACCCCGGACTCTTCAAAACC
>JBMYUK010000612.1:0-1299 GCA_049605275.1 Phycisphaeraceae bacterium | reverse complement strand
CGAACAACGCCAAAGCCGTCGCCAAACTCATCGACCAGCGCCTCGTCCGATCCGCGCACGACTGCTCCGACGGCGGCCTCCTCGTCGCCGCCGCGGAGATGGCCTTCGCCGGACGAATCGGTTTAGACATCGACCTCGCCGGCATCCCCAACGATGTCTGCCTGCCCGAGCAACTCTGCTTCGCCGAAACGCCTAGCCGATACCTCCTCGAAGTCCATCCCGACCACGTCGCCGGCGTCGTCGAACACCTCTTGCAAGCGGGTGTGCCTTTCGGCCAAGTCGGCACCTTCGCCGACCACAACAACCTCACCGTCCGCAAGCCCGACGAAGGCCAGTTGCTAGAAATCGACCTCGACACACTTAGAAATTCTTGGCTAAAGCCGCTTGATTGGTAAGGAAAAATGAAACCGCAGATGAACGCGGATGAACGCAAATAGTTGCTTTGATCCGCGTTTATCTGCGTTCATCTGCGTTCATCTGCGGTTACAAAATCGAATCGTGACAAATGCCTACAAGCGCCCCGCCCAACACGTTCTACCTCATCGATGGCTACGCGCAGATGTATCGCTCGTACTTCGCCATCCGCGGCGGCATGACCAGCCCCGTCACCGGCGAACCCACCAACGCGACCTTCGCCTTCACGGACATGCTCCTGAAGATCTATCGCGACTACCAACCCGCCTATCTCGCGATGGCCATGGAGACTGAGGGCAAGACCTTTCGCGACGACTTCTACCCCGAGTACAAAGCGAATCGCGACCCCGCTCCGGACGACTTCAAGCAGCAAGTCCCGCGCATGATCGAGATCGCCGAGGCCTTCGGCGTCGTGATCTTGCGCGCCGACCGATACGAAGCCGACGACATCATGGCCACCCTCGCGACCAAGACCCAGGCGGGCGCGTTCGATGCCGTCGCACCCGGCCTCACCCTGCGGATGGTGAGTAAAGACAAAGACCTCGAACAGGTCATCGCAGACCGGGCCGTCCTGTTCGACGCGCACACCGACACGCTGATCGACGCGCAAGTCCTGCTCGATAAGAAAGGCATCAGCCCGCAGCAGGCCATCGACTACCAAACCCTCATCGGCGACAGCACCGACAACGTCCCCGGCGTCAAAGGCGTCGGCCCGAAAACCGCATCCAAACTCATCAACGAGTTCGGCAGCGTCGAAGAACTGATCAAAAACATCGACCAACTCAAAGGCAAGCAGACTACTTTCACGTATGGAGGTAGAAGGCCAAATTAGGAGGATAAGGGACGGAATGGGTAAGAGAGTAGAACTAGTGGAGGATGGAAACT
>JBMYUK010000611.1:0-1338 GCA_049605275.1 Phycisphaeraceae bacterium | reverse complement strand
CAAGAGAAGATACGCCTGAGACGACTCGTCCGGCGTCCGTAGGCCGCCGGCTATTGCAACGACAAGAGACGCATCTATGGACACTGTACGACTCGGACTGATCGGCTGCGGCGGCGCGATGGCACGCTTCCACGAGACCTACTTCAAGGACGTCGCCGGGCTGACCTACGCCGCCTGCACCGATATGAAACGCGAAGCCGCCGAGGAATCCGTGGAGAAGCACGGCTGCAAGGTATTCGACTCGGCCGAGGACATGATCGACTCGGGTGAGGTCGATCTGATCCTGATCGCGACGCCCCACTTCACGCACCCGATCTTTGCGCAGCGCGCGTTTGGCAAGGGCATCAACGTCATCACCGAAAAGCCCCTGGCCGTGACCGCGCACGACGGGCAGGCGACGATCGACTCGTTCGAGGACGCACGCAAAAGTAAGAGCGACCTCATCTTCGCGGGCATGTTCCAGCAGCGCACTTTCGCGACCTGGTCCACCGTCAAGCGGCTCTGCGACGACGGCAGCATCGGCGAGGTCATGCGCGTTAACTGGACGATCACCGACTGGTTCCGCACGCAGACCTACTACGACGCCGGCGGCTGGCGCGCAACCTGGAAAGGCGAGGGCGGCGGCGTGCTGCTCAACCAGTGCCCGCACAACCTGGACCTGCTCTGCTGGTTCGTCGGCCAACCGAGTAAGGTCACCGCGATCGCCGAGCTCGGCAAGTACCACCACATCGAGGTCGAGGACGACGTCACCGCCATCCTGCAATGGCCCAGCGGCGCGTCCGGCACGTTCATCACGTCCACCGGCCAAACCCCCGGCATCAACCGCCTGGAGATCGTCGGGAAGAACGGCACGCTGATCGCCGACCTCATGCCCGGCGACGAGAAACACACGCTCACCTACTACCGCACGCACGAGCCGGTCGATGCCTTCACCAAGAACTGCCCCGAGCGCTTCGCCGAGGTGCCGGCCGACAAGATCGTCATCGAGCCGGCCGACGGCGACGCGCGCCCCAACCATCAGCGCATCGTGCAGAACGTGATCGATACGATCCGCTTCGGCAAGGGCCAGGACAACCTGCTCACGCCTGCGCCCGAAGGGCTCTTCGGCTTGGAACTCGGCAACGCGATGCTGATGTCGGGCCTGAAAAACGCCCCCGTCGCCCTGCCCATGCCCGCCGAAGGCAACCTGAGCCGCAAAGCCTACGCCGACCTCATCGTCCACCTGGGCGAGACGTCCACGTTCAAGAAAAACGAGGTGAAGGAAAGCAAAGTGGATATGGCGGGGTCGTTCTGAGGCGTCAGCGTTTGGGAGCGGGCAAAACCCAACAGCAATCACCG
>JBMYUK010000610.1:0-1343 GCA_049605275.1 Phycisphaeraceae bacterium | reverse complement strand
TTTCCTTATTAAGTTTGGTGCTTTAGCAATCTTACTGAAAATTTTGTCACTAAAAACATAGCGATTATATCCACCAAAAAGTTCATCACCTGCTCGAGCAGCGGCCAGA
The DNA here is from genome assembly GCA_049605275.1 of Phycisphaeraceae bacterium. GTDB lineage: Bacteria > Planctomycetota > Phycisphaerae > Phycisphaerales > Phycisphaeraceae > JAHQVV01. The sequence continues at coordinate 1,234 of JBMYUK010000610.1, read as the reverse complement.
GCGCAAGCACCCACACCTGCCGCGGCAGCGACAGGCCGGCGAGCTTGCCGGTGAGCTGCTTCTGATTCTGCTTGCTGGACCTGGGCGTTGCGGGCGGCGCGGCGTCGCCGGTTCCCACAAGCGCCCCGCGCAGACCCGGGATGCCGAGCCATCGCCGCCTGCCGCGTGCATCCGCTGATTCGGGCCGATCGTGTTGTGCCGGGTCTTGGTCCGTCATCGCAAACTGCCGAGCCGGGATGATAGCCCGCTACCCGACGCGCACGCATCAAAATCGCCAAATGCGATAGCATGCGCCGGCCATGAATAGACGCCTGTCCATCGCGCTCATCCAGCACGCCTGCCCGACCGAGGCCTCAAAAGAAGACAACCTCGAAACGTGCACCCGTCTCATCCGCCAGGCCGCGCAAGTCGGAGCCGAGTTGGTCGTGACGCAGGAGCTCTTCGCCGGCTCGTACTTCCCGCAGGTCGAAGACGACGCACGCTTCGACCTCGCCGAGCCGATCCCCGGGCCGACGAGCCAACGACTCGCCGCGTTGGCAAACGAGTTGGGCATCACGATCAGCGCCTCGCTCTTCGAACGCCGCGCTGCCGGGGTCTACCACAACACCACCGCGACCTTAGGACCCGACGGCACATTAATCGGCAAGTACCGAAAGATGCACGTCCCCGACGACCCGCGCTTCTACGAAAAGTACTACTTCACGCCCGGCGACCTCGGCTGGCAGACCTTTTCGATGCCCTCGCTAAAAAGGGGTCGGGAGTCGTTTTCGGGCGACGAGGCGGATCGCTCGACCGAGGCGATCGAAGAAACGACTCCCGACCCCTTTTCGATCGGCACGCTGGTGTGCTGGGATCAGTGGTTCCCCGAGGCGGCACGGCTCACCGCGCTCAAGGGTGCCGAGGTGCTGCTCTATCCGACCGCGATCGGTTACTACAACGACCCGAGCAACGGCGAGCCGGCCGACGTCCGCGAGCGACAGCGCGAGGCCTGGCAGACCGTCATGCGCAGCCACGCGATCGCCAACGGCGTATTCGTCGCCGCGGCCAACCGCGTCGGCATGGAAGACGACCTGACGTTCTGGGGCTCGTCGTTTGTCTGCGGGCCGGATGGCGAGATGATCGCCGAGGCGGTTCTGGCCATGGAGTTCGGCGCGGCCTCTGAAGACATCGCCCGCACGATCCACCCCCACCCCACGATGACCGAGGCGATCCGCCAGGCCGCCATGGGCGTGGA
>JBMYUK010000609.1:0-1352 GCA_049605275.1 Phycisphaeraceae bacterium | reverse complement strand
AGAATCACGTCACGCACCGCCGTGCATGCCAGCGTCTCGCCTCGGTGCCTGCCGCCAAGCATCACCGGCTGAAGCTCTGGCGGGTTATCGACCCGCCCGTGCGTTCCCTTGACCAAACTCGCATCCAGCGGGATCACATCCATCAACTGACGAAACCCCAGCTTCTTCTTGAGTAGCTTCCACGCGATCGCGGGCATCGACGCCTCGCTAAACAGCTCGCGCGGGTCGTACCCCGGCTTGCGGTGGATGTCCACGCAGTGCGCGAAGTCCGGCTTCTTCGACTCGTCCAGCCAGTAATCGTGAGTAAACCACTTGCCGCGCTCGGCCAACAGCACGTAACGCCCGGCCCGCTCGTGATCGATCGACGCAACCTCGCAACCCTCAAACAACGACGCATCCACCTCGACGCCCGCCTTGCAATACACGTGCGCCACCTGGTGATCCGACACCGCAAACGCGTCGCTCGCCCCGGCATCCAATAGCTCGTGCCCGCCCTCGTTGCGCACCGCGAGCAGACCCGCACGGCGCAACCGGCGATTGATGTCGATGTGCCCGGACGCGGGCTCGATGCCGTACTCGCTGACGACGATGACTTTGGTATTTCGGCCGTGAAAGAAATCGATCAGATCACCGGCGACATCGTCGACGTCTCTGACGTGTTGCGGGATGTCGGGGTGCGAGGGACCAAGTTTCTGCAGGCCGTAGTCGAGGTGCGGCAGGTAGACGAGCGTCAACGTCGGGTCGAACTCGGCCACGCTATGCATCGTCGCGTCCGCGATCCACCGCGTCGATTCGAGATCCGCCATCGGCCCCCAGAACTTGAACAGCGGAAACTGGCCGAGGCGTGTTTGGAGTTCGTCCCTCAATTCCGGCGGATGCGTGTAGCAGTCGGGAATCTTTCGGCCGTCCGCCTTGTACTGCGGCCGAGGCGTGATCGAATAATCCACCGACGAGTACATGTTGTACCACCAGAAACTGTTGAGGCAGGTGACGCTGGGGTTCTCACGCTTGGCGATGTCCCAGACCTTATCGCCCTGGACCAGTTTGTTGGACTGCTTCCAGAACTGGATTTCCTGTTGTTCGCGGTTGAACCACCCGTTGCCGACGACGCCGTGGCCGGAAACGGGCCGCCCGGTCAGCATGGACGACTGCACCGAGCAGGTCACCGCGGGGAGCACGGGCGTAAGCGTCGCGGCATCACCGAGCGCGGAGATCTTCGGCGCGTGTCCGAGCAGCGACCCCGATAAACCCACGACATTGAGAACGGCGACTTTCTGAGGCATGGGTAGATTTTACCCCGAAGCCGTCGAGCAACGCCTCGACGGACAAACCATCTGCAACGCTTCCGTCGA
>JBMYUK010000608.1:0-1361 GCA_049605275.1 Phycisphaeraceae bacterium | reverse complement strand
CCGGCCTTCTTTACGTCGCGCGCTTTGGCCAAGAGTTCGTCGCTGATCTCCGGCATCGGGTAGTGCTCTTTCAAAAACGCCTGGATTTGCTTCGATTCCGCGACGCGGAAGTAGACGACCTTGTCCAGTCGGTTGGTGGCGAAGGTGACCGCGCGGGCCAATCGACGCCGAGACGCGGCCATGAGCAGCTCGCCGGTCGGCTCGAAGTTGATGGGCAGGCACTCGAATTGCCAGGCCTGTCGTCGGTTGATCATTCGCAGCGCGCGGTCGTCGAACGACTGTTCGGACAGGTCGATCGTCCCGGTGAAGCGGTGGTACTGCTCGATCCACGCGTTCTCGATCGACTCGAGCGTGACATCGAACATGCGCTCGGCCAGGACGCCGAAGGGCAGGTGCAGCTTCTTTTGCGCTTGAACGATCTCGAACACCTGCTGCTCGGAGAGCACGCCCTGTTCGACGAGGATCTCGCCGATGCGGATCGGCTTGTTATCGGTGGGTTGGGTCAAGGTGACGCTCCATGGGCGGGGGTTCGATTCGCCCATGAATCCATCGGCGGATTGCTCGGCCCGGTTTACGCACGCGCGACGCTTGATAACTCGCGGACCCAGCCACGGACCCAGCCGCGGGCGCGATGCTGTAGAGTTAGGTTGTTTTTATGCAACAGGAGTTCGCCGAGATGTGGAAGCGATGCTTCGTGCCGTTTGTTCTGCTCTGTTTTATGTCGGCTTGGCCGGCGTACGCGGGGGACCGCCCGAATATTGTCTGGATCTTCGTCGAGGATATGAACGGGTGGTACGGCTGCTACGGGGACGACACCGTGCCGACGCCGCACATCGACGGGCTGGCGGAGCGCGGCGTGCGATTCGATCGCTGCTACATGCCGGCCGGGGTCTGCTCGGCGACGCGCTCGGCGATCGCACTCGGGGCGATGCAGACCTCGCTGGGCGTGCATCACCACCGCTCGTCGCGCAAGCGCGTGCCCGAAGAAGTCATCCACCTTCCCGAAGGCGTGAAGACCATTTACCAACTCATGCGCGAGGCGGGCTACTACGTCACGACCCAGGGCATGAACAAGAATGACTTCAACTTCATTTGGGATGGAAACGATCTGTACGATCAGCAGAAAAACAGCAACGGGAACAAGCTCAACTTCCCGCCTCTGTGGCGCGACCGACCCGAGAGCAAGCCCTTCTTCGCGCAGATCCAACTCAAGGGCGGCAAGCACGGCTTCAATCTGAAGAACAACCGGGCCGCCATCGATCCCGCGTCCGTCGATGTCCCGCCCTACTACGCGGACCACCCCGCGATCCGCAGCGAGATCGCCAAGCACTACGAGACGATCAAGATCACCGACCACGAGG
>JBMYUK010000607.1:0-1364 GCA_049605275.1 Phycisphaeraceae bacterium | reverse complement strand
GCGGCTATTAAGAAGCGCCGCGATCGCGGTCACCCGCCCATCATCTGCCGAAGCTCCTGCAGCTCACCGAGCGCCTTCGCGTCGCCCGCCTCGGTCGCCATCGCGATCCCCGTGTCGAGGGTCACGAGCGCTTCGGCGCCCTCGCCGGCGTCGTCTAGAAACTTCGCCTTCTGAAAATACGCGTAGTGGTAGTGCGCGTTGAGCGCGAGGGCTTTGTCCAGCCAGGCGATCGCCTCCTCGGTCTCGCCGGACTTACCCAGTTCCAGCGCGATCATGTACGGCAGGTCGGCGTCGGCCTCGTCGGCGGCGTAGAGCTTTTTCAGTTGTTCGAGTCGATCGGTCATGCGCGAGAGGATACCCGCTCGACCGACACGCGGTGATGCCGAACCACCATCACCCCGATCCCCACCGCAACGAGCCCGGCCAGGGCCGCCACGATCAAGAGCGGCCGATCGCCCGTCGGCAGGTGCAGCCGAAGCGCAATCAACGCCAACCCGTAAAACAGAATCGGCAAAACAAGCGGCAATCGACGGGCAACGGGAAACGGCATCGCGAGGTTCCTTAAAGCAAACAAACAAAGCAGTCCATGAAGTATAGACCGCCGATGAACAAACGCGAAGCGATTTGCAACCGATCGCCGACAAAACGCCCCGCTCGCCGGTGCGAGCCAAAGATCGTACGATGCGACGCATGAAAGTCGGCGTCATCAGCGACACCCACGACCGCCTGCCCACCTTTCGTCAAGCCCTGGCGATGTTCAAACGCCTCAAGGTCGGCGCGATCCTCCACGCCGGGGACCTCGTCGCCCCCTTCGCCGCCAAGCTCCTCAACGATCCCGAACTCGTTGGCGACACGCCCGTCTTCTGCATCTACGGCAACAACGACGGCGAACGCCAAGGCCTTAAACAAACCCTCCCCCAGATCGTCGACGGCCCGCTTCGGCTCGAACTGCCCACCGCCGCGGGTCAATCCCGCATCGTCGTCGTCCACCACTTCCTCGATTGGCTCAAACCCGCCGACCGCATCGGCGCCGACGTCATCGTCACCGGCCACGACCACGAGCCCCGCGTCGAGGTCGGCGACATGCCCACCAACCTCAGCGGCAAGCAGATGCTCCTCAACCCCGGCGAGTGCTGCGGCTGGGTCCACGACCGCTGCACCGTCGCCGTGCTCGACCTCGACACGATGAAAGCGGACATCGTCGACATCCGCGGCTTGCCGGGCGGGTAGGGATTTGGGATTTGGGATTTGGGATTTGGGATTTCGGATTGCGGATTGCGGATTGCGGATTTGGGATCGACGGTTTAACGCCGGGTGCCACACTGCAGCCCGAAGGGTGCTGTGTGCGAGTGGTCTGATACGCA
>JBMYUK010000606.1:0-1368 GCA_049605275.1 Phycisphaeraceae bacterium | reverse complement strand
CGGGACGCCCATCCCACCTTACAAGCTCATCGCGAATCTGCCGTACAACATCGCGTCGCCGTTGATGGCGAATCTCGCGATCGATCACGAGAATATGACGGGGATGGTCGTGATGATTCAGAAGGAGGTGGCAGATCGGCTGCTGGCGGTGCCGGGGACCAAGGCGTACGGGCCGTTGGGCGTGTTGCTGCAGGCGTTGTTCGAGGTCGAGCGGGTGGGGGTGTTGAAGCCGGGGTGTTTTTATCCGCCGCCGTCGATCGACTCGGCGGTGGTGTCGCTGCGTCGGCGGGCGGTGCCGCTTTGCGGCGATGCGAAGGCGCTGGGCGATGTGCTGCATCGGCTGTTCAGCAAGCGTCGCAAACAGCTGGGCTCGATCCTCGGTCGGGAGGTAAAGCTGCCCGAAGGCGTTGAAATCACCATGCGTCCCGAGCAGTTGACGGTCGAGCAGTTGTGCGAGTTGGCGTCTGGCTCAAGTTAGCCGTCGCCTGCAAGGCGATGCGTCGATAGGATTTTTATTCATCCGCGTCGCCTTGCAGGCGACGGCTAACAGGATTGCCCGCACGCGATCGGCCGCATACAGTTGTTCTATGGACACGCCTTGCAGCACGAAGAACCTCGTCGCGATTCCCGTTTATAACGAGCAGCGATACGTCGCCAAGGTGATCGAGCGCGTCGCCGAGTACGCCCGATGCATCCTCGCGATTGATGATGGCTCGACGGACTACACGCCGATGCTGCTCGCCATGCAGCCGGTGGACGTGATCCGCAACCGGGAGAACCGCGGTTACGGCACGGCCCTGCGCATGGCGTTTCGCTGGGCGCAGCTTTACCGCTACGACTGGGTCATCACGATGGACTGCGACGAGCAGCACGAGCCCGAGTCGCTGCCCGATTTCTTCAAGGCGATCGAGGCCGACGACGCGGACATCATCAACGGCAGCCGGTACCTCGACCCCGCGATGAGCGCGAGCCTGCCGCCGCCCGAGCGTCGCAAGATCAACCAGACGATCACGGGCTGGGTCAATCGGGGCCTGGGCCTGGACATCACCGACGCGTTCTGCGGCTTTCGCGCCTATCGCGTCAGCGCCCTCGACAAGCTCGACCTCGACGAAGACGGCTACGCCATCCCGCTGCAGCAGTGGGTTCAGTTCGCGGCGAACGGGTTGCGCGTCAAAGAGGTGCCGATCAAGCTGATCTACAACGATCCGAACCGCACATTCGGCGGGGTGCTCGACGACGCGGACCAGCGGCTCGCGCACTACCGCGAGGTCTTCGAGAACGAGCTGGCCAAGCACGCCGAGTTCGGCGAGCGCGTGATCGACAAGCTGATGCAGGTGTAGACGAAACCTTGATCGAAGCCGTCGAGCA
>JBMYUK010000605.1:0-1370 GCA_049605275.1 Phycisphaeraceae bacterium | reverse complement strand
ACCTCGTCCGACGACTGCCCCTGCGCATGCGCATCTACCCCATGTCCGCGTCCTCCTATCCCGGCACCGCGACGACCACCCAAGGCGTCACCCTCAGCGAAGACAGCCGCGTCCCCGACGACCTCGCCGGGCAACACGTCCTGCTCATCGACGACATCCTCGACTCCGGCTCGACCCTCCGCGCCGTCACCGACGAATTGGCCAAGCGCCAACCCGCGACGATGCACACCTGCGTCCTGCTCCGAAAGCAGCGCGACCAGGCCATGCGCTTCCCCATCGACTACGTCGCCTTCGACATCCCCGACGCGTTCGTCGTCGGCTACGGCCTTGACTACGACGACCAATACCGAAACCTCCCCGAGATCGTCACGCTCAAACCCGAGGTCGTCCGAGCCTGACCGGCGCATCGTTTCACCGCTTCGTCCTCGTCGCCTTCGTCGTCGCGCTCGCCGGCTTTCACCTACGATCTGTCGCCGATGCCCAAGCCCCGCGATGACCAATCAGACGAGCCCGCCGAGCCGACGCGCGACCACGCCTTCGCCGCGGCCGAGGCCGGCGACGCCGCAACCGACGCCGAGCCCCTGCTCGCCCGCGCCAACGCGATGCTCCCCGCCGAGTTGCTCCAGCCCGGCGAGATCATCATCCTCCTCCTCAAGCCCAGCCCGTGGTACATCCTGCTCGTGCCGCTCCGATTCATCGCGATCGTCTCGCTCTGCGCCATGCTCGCGTTTCAACTCGAACGCCGCGGCGTCACCCTCGGCCTCAGCCGAAACGACGTCATCGTCGTCGCGCTCGCGCTCATCGGCGCAAGACTCTTCTGGCAGATGCTCGACTGGCTCAGCCACGTCTACGTCCTCACCGACCAGCGCATCGTCCGCGTCATGGGCGTCCTCAACGTGCAGGTCTTCGAGTGCCCCTTGCACAACATCCAGCAGACCGACCTCATCCTCCCGCTGATCCAACGCCTCTTCTGGCTCGGGTCCATCGGCTTCGCCACCGCAGGCACCGCCGCCCACGAAGCCTACTGGCTCATGGTCGCCAAGCCGCTGGAAGTCCACGCGAAGATCGTCGAGACGCTGCGAAGGTATCGGCGTTAATTCGCGCCGGCATCGCGGGCGTCTTTAACTTGTTCCGGATCGTAGCTAACGCTAGCGATATTCTCGCCGGGCGGAAAATCGATTTCTTGATAAATCTCCCGGACTTTGGCAAAGCCCTGAAAAACATCGATCGCGTACAGCAGCGGACCGGCCTCTTGGCGAAACATAATAGACATCCGGAACATGACTGGGCCTTTCATCGTGTCCGCGGCGTAATACAACTCCACGCTATTGATCGTTCCCAATGTCGTAAAACCCGCGAAGTTCAGCGAC
>JBMYUK010000604.1:0-1373 GCA_049605275.1 Phycisphaeraceae bacterium | reverse complement strand
GTCACCGCCAAGATCCGCTTCGGCGACTTCCAGACGATCACCCGCTCGACCACCCTCGACCGCCCCACCGACCTGACCGACGAACTCTTCAGGCCCGCGATCGAGTTGTTCAACAAGTGGTCCGATGCCGCGTTCCAACCCGTCCGACTCATCGGCGTCAGCGCCGGGCCGCTCACGCACGAGCCGCTGCAGCAAGACCTCTTCGCCGACCCCTCGCGCGAGAAACAAAAGCAGGTCGAGCACACGCTCGACCTGATCAAATCCAAGTTCGGCAAGCGAGCGGTCCATCGCGGGCAGACGCCCGACCGCGAACGCACCTACGACCCGCGCAACGGCTACGGCTGAGCGACGCGGTCCGTCTCGCGAAACGCCCGGATCACCTCGTCGATCTTCGCACGCGCCTCGCTCGCGTCCGCCTGACCCCAGTACAGGTCCGCCAGATCGAAGAGGTGCGTGTACATCTTGTCGCCCTTCCATCGGCTCTTGAGCGACAGTGTCTCGCGCTGCTCGTACACCTCCGACCACACCGAACGGACCTCTTTCCAATACGGCGCGGTCTTCGCCCAGTATTCGTCGGCCGCGCTGAAGTCCGTCCCCGTGGTCTTCGCGTACGTGTTCACACCTTTTTCCATCGCGATCACCGGCTGGGTCGGATGCGTCTTGTCGATCTTGTGGTTGTGCTGATAGTGCAGCCAGCCGGTCGGCGTGACGACGTGCGTGTTCACCGCGCCGAGCACCTGATAATCCTTGCGTTTACTGAATTCGCGCCGCGGCAGCGGTCGGTTCGTCGCCGCGGTCCACGTCGATAGCCCGTCGCGATGCTCCCATCGCCCGACACCCCAGTAGCGCGGCGAATCGTCGACCTGATAAACCGACTGTATCCACGCGCCGCGCGTCTGCGTCGGTTCGTACGCGATCGGCTCCCACACGTTGTCGCCGACAAAGTCGTAACCCGCGCCGCCCTGATACGCCCAGTCCTGACGCCAGTGCTTGATGACGTGGGTCTTGTCGCCGTGCTTCACGACGAGCAGGTGCTGCATCGAGATGAACTCGCCGGTGTCTTCGACGACGACGACTTTCTCGCTCGCGCGTTCGAGATAGGGCGCCTGTAGTTCGTAGCCGTCGCGCACGGCCAGGGTTTCTTCGAAGTCGAACGTCACGTCGAACTCCCCGGCCATGCCGAGGATCGCGGCGCGGTCCTTCTCGAAGTCGGCGTGCCTCGGCGCGTCGTTCGACGCCATCCTAAGTGTCGCGGTCGGAGTGGTCGGTGTCGCTGCAGACGCGTTCGCAGACGAATTCGCGGTCGAGCAGCCGAGCATGCCGGACGCGGCGAGCAGCACGGCCAACACGGCGGCGAGAGTGAGCATAGGTCG
>JBMYUK010000603.1:0-1386 GCA_049605275.1 Phycisphaeraceae bacterium | reverse complement strand
GTCGAAGCAGACAAACACGGAGGTGTCTTCCCGGTCGTAGTACTCCAACTCCGCCTCGGCCAGGGCGGTCTGGTTCTCGATGGACCAGTGCACGGGTTTGAGGTCGCGATAAACCAGGCCCTTCTCGACCAGTCCCGCGAACACCTCGATCACGCCACGCTCGTACTTGGGCAGCATTGTGAGATAGGAATCGTCGTAGTCGGCCATGGTCAGCAGCCGCCGCATCTGACCCTTCTGCGTCTTGACGAATTTCTCAGCGTACTTCGCGCACTTGCGGCGGATATCGATCGGCTGCATCTCGCGCGCTTTGTCGCCCAACTCCTGGATGACCTTGTGCTCGATGGGCAGGCCGTGGCAGTCCCAGCCGGGCGTGTAGGGGCAGTCTTTGCCGAGCATGGACTGCGAGCGGACAACGAGGTCTTTAAGAACTTTGTTGAGGAGGTGCCCGAGGTGGATGTCGCCGTTGGCGTAGGGCGGCCCGTCGTGGAAGACAAAGGCTTCTGCGTTCGCTTCCTTTCGCTTCGTGCGCAGCTGCCCGTACACATCGAGCTTGTCCCACCGCTTGATCGACGCGGGCTCGTTCTGCACGAGATTGGCCTTCATGGGGAAGGCGGTCCTGGGCAGGTTCAGCGTCTTCTTGTAGCGCTTGGGGTCTTTGACTTTGCTGTCGGTCATGGCTTGTGATGGTGGTTGGTGGCTGTTGCAACAAAAAACCCCGCCTCGCGGCAGGGTTGCTGGGTTTGAAAGTAAACGCCGGCCCTACCGCTGGTCAGGGGTGCTAATGATAATCGCAATAATCGATTGGGCCTTTGGCATCGACAAACAGTATATCGTCCGCGTCATCGCGTTGCCTCTTCGCACAGCAGTTGCATCAGCGGGCCGCTGTGCGCGGTGAAGGCTTTGGCGGGGATGCTGACCGTGTCCCACTTGGCCGAGCGGTCGCGCATGTGCGCCGCGTAGTCGCGGAGTTTGATCGCGAGCACGGCGTACCATCGGTCGCCGTATTCGAAGATCTCTTGAAAGAGCGCATCGGGCGGCTGGGCGTCGCACCAGAACAAAAACGCGAACGCCGGCTCGAACCCTTCACCGAAGATCTCGGCCCACTTGCTTAGCGACTCGACGTCGTCGCGCGTGACCCAGTTCTGAAACGCCCTGCCGCCGCCGGAGGTGCTGCCCGCGTGCTTGCGGCCCTTGACATCGATCAACAGGTTGGGCCCGTTCTCGCTGTACACCACAAAATCGAAGCTCTTGAGCTTGGTCGGCATGACCTGATCGCGGCGATCGCCGGTGAGCGCCCGCTTGGCCTCGTCCACCGCGACATACGGCACCCTGGTCACCCGCAGGTAGTGCTCGAACGCGCGTTCGTAGTGGTGCCGGCGCTGGGCC
>JBMYUK010000602.1:0-1405 GCA_049605275.1 Phycisphaeraceae bacterium | reverse complement strand
AGGTCGCCCGCGCCTACGACGTCAGCGACTGCCAGTGCTGCAAGCATCGCAACTTCGAGTTTCTCGACGGCAAGTTCGCCGCGGGTACGACGACGCTCTGCGGCCGCAACGCCGTGCAGATCAGTCAGAAGCTCGGCGACGGCCAGAAACTCGACTTCGACGAGATCGCCGGTCGGCTCGAGAAGCACGGCACGGTGAAGGCCAACAAGTTCATGCTCCGCGCCGACATCGTCGACAACGGCGAGCCTTACGAACTGACGCTTTTCACCGACGGCCGGGCTATTGTGAAGGGCACGCAGAAAGCCAGCGTCGCCAAGAGCGTCTACGGCAAGTACGTTGGCGCGTAACAGACGCCGCAGACGCATGAGAAAGGTGTACGCAGATGCCGTACGAACAGGAAGCGAAGGTTTATCAGTTTCTTCAGGCCTATGGCGAGATGCTGCTCGCGGACATTCCCGACGAGCAGGCGTTCAAGCCGATCTGCGAAGGCGGGGTGAGCCCGGCGTGGATCATCGGGCACCTCGGCTTCGTCGCCGAGCGCGTGCTCGCGATGGGCGGCGGCGAGCCGTCGATCGACTTCGATGCCAACAAGCCGCTGTTCGGAGGAGGCAGCACGCCGCGGGGTCCGGCTGATCGCGAGATCTACCCGGCCTGGGACGAACTGCTCGCGATCTGGCGCAACGGTCACAAAAAGGTTGTCGCGCTGCTGCCCTCGCTAACGCCCGAGCTGCTCTCGGCCGAGAACCCCAACGAACGCATGCGCGGCGCTCTGCCGACGGTCGGCGACCTGTTCAGCTTCATCCTCACCGGTCACGAAGCGATGCACCTGGGCCAACTCTCGACCTGGCGTCGCGTGCAGGGAAGACCGCCCTTGTTTTAAGCCGATCACCGCGAAAGAATTTCAAGATGCTAGACACGAATATGACCGCGAAAGAGAGAGCCCGGCAGATCATCGAGGAACTCCCCGAGGACTCGTCCTTTGACGAGGTGCTCAAGGAGTTGGCGTTGCATCGCATGATTGCGCGCGGCCTTGACGATTTAGAAAATGGTCGCTCGGTGATGCACGACGAGATGAAGAAAAGAGTCGAGTCGTGGTTGAAATAATCTGGTCCGTAGAGTCCAGTCAAAATCTCGAATCGATCCACGTCTACATCGCTGAGGAGAACCCGCGTGCTGCGGAAGCGACGATCCGCGGACTGATTGACAGGGTGGAGCGCCTGCGACATTTCCCCCAACTCGGTCCGGCCCTCCAAGGCTACGAGGGTCGTCATCTGCGTGCACTGAATTATGGGCACTACCGTATTATTTATCGCTTGGCCGATCCGGTACTCGTCGAACTCGTGGGCATCTATCATGCTGCCATGGACCTCAACCTGCGATTAGGCGGATAAACACGAGCCTTTAC
>JBMYUK010000601.1:0-1418 GCA_049605275.1 Phycisphaeraceae bacterium | reverse complement strand
GGCGCGGCCGCGGCGAACACCGGGATCGTCGCCGGCCTCGTCCTCATGCTCGCCGGCTACTTCGTGCCGATCGGTGTGAAGTCGGTCGACGCCGAGCAGATGGTCGCGCTCGGCTCGATCGAGCAGACGGAACTGATCGAACAAGACTGGACCGAAGGCGAGACGATCGTGTCGCCGCCGACGCTCGCCCAGCGTCAGATCGCCGAGCGCGCCGGCACGGAAGCTGAGCCGACGACGTTTGTCACCTACACGAAGTCGTCCGTCGAGGCGACGTACATGGCCGGCGAATGGATGCACACGTTTAACTACGTCGGTTTGGTCTTTGTCGCGATCGTCGCGCTGATGCTCGTGCTGGGCGCGATCAGCCCGCGATCCGAGCCGTGGGTGCACGAAGACGCGAAGGCGGTGGACCTGACGCCGTGGAAATGGTCGACGCCGGCGGGGGTGTTGCTGTTGCTCGTGGTGCTTGTGATCTACGCGTGGTTCGCGGATTTCTCGGTGCTGTAAGCGACGCGGGCGCTCGTTGGCCTCGCGCAGCAGTCCGCGGCGTTTCATGATCGTTGCGGGTACGACGCCGACCTGATGCGACTCGACCGGTCGTTCGTCATGATGAGGCGGGTCAAACCTTGCCGGCAACGATGCAGACGTTGTGGCCGCCGAAGCCGAAGCTGTTACTCATCGCGATGTTGACTTCGGCTTCGCGCGCGGTGTGCGGGATGTAGTCGAGATCGCAGCCGTCGCTGGGGTTGTCGAGGTTGATCGTCGGCGGGAGTTGGCCGGTCTCGATGGCCTTGGCGAGGATGACGGCCTCGATGCCCCCGGCCGCGCCGAGCGAGTGGCCCAGCATCGACTTGGTCGACGAGACCATCGTCTTGGTCTGGTCGCCGAAGACGCGTTTGATTGCCTTGGTCTCGGCGAGGTCGCCGAGGCCCGTGGACGTGCCGTGCGCGTTGATGTAGCTGACATCTTCGGGGTTGACGCCGGCGTCTTTGAGCGAGGCAGACATGGCGTAGGCCGCGCCCGCGCCGTCTTCGAGCGGCGCGGTGATGTGCGAGCCGTCGGCCGACTGCCCAGCCCCCAGCAGTTCGCCGTAGATTTTCGCGCCGCGCGTCTTGGCGTGTTCGTATTCTTCGAGGACGACGATGCCCGCGCCCTCGGCGAGGACGAATCCGTCGCGGTCGCGGTCCCAGGGTCGCGACGCTTTTTCGGGATCGTCGTTTCGTTTTGAGAGCGCTTTGAGCGCGATGAAGCAGGCCGTGCCGAGCGGGGTCAGCGTCTCCATGATGTCGCGGCGTCCGCCAAAAGCGCCCGGGCCCGTTGTGGATCATAGGTGTAGGGCACGATATCTGGGTTATAACCCACGTTAGCTTTGGTTGCACCTTGCGTGGCCAAGGGAAACATTCCGCCAAGAATGAAAT
>JBMYUK010000600.1:0-1427 GCA_049605275.1 Phycisphaeraceae bacterium | reverse complement strand
AGAAGATGGTCCAGGACGCCAAGGCGCACGAGGCGGACGACAAGCGACGCCGCGAGATCGTCGAGGCCCGCAACGAGCTCGACACCCTCGTCTACAGCTCGGAGAAGGCCCTCAACGAGAACCTCTGGATGGCTGGACCGCTGTTCAAGGGGCTCATCAAGGTCAACGGCAAGACCTACGGCCGAAAGGACGTGCTCTCGATCGACGGCAGCACGGGCGAGGTCTTCGCCGGCGAGATGTCGACGGTGTCGCCCAAGCTGTCCGGCGACTTCGCGACCGTCATGAAGTGGGCGGACAAGCACCGCAAGCTCAACGTGCGGACCAACGCCGACTCGCCGGCCGACGCCAAGCGCGCCCGCGACTTCGGTGCCGAGGGCATCGGCCTGACCCGGACCGAGCACATGTTCTTCGAAGGCGATCGCATCATCGCGATGCGCGAGATGATCCTCGCCGAGACGCTCAGCGATCGCCAGAAGGCGCTTAAGAAGCTCTTGCCGTATCAGCGCGCCGACTTCCAGGGCATCTTCACCGCGATGAAGGGCCTGCCCGTGACGGTGCGTCTGCTCGATCCGCCGCTGCACGAGTTCCTCCCGCACGACGCGAAGGGAATCGCCGAGGTCGCGAAGACGCTCGGCGTCAAGGCGGCGGCGGTGAAGTCGCGCGTCGCGGCGCTGCACGAGTCCAACCCGATGCTCGGTCACCGCGGCTGCCGACTGTCGATCACTTATCCCGAGATCCTGACCATGCAAGTCACCGCGATCACGGAAGCGGCGATCGCCTGCAAGAAGAAAAAGATCGACGCGAAGCCGGAGATCATGATCCCGCTGGTTGGCACGGTGAAAGAGCTGGCGCTGCTTCGCGAGAAGGCCGAGCAGACCATCGCCGACGTCAAGGCCGCCAAGAAGTACACCGGCAAGCTGGACATCACCGTCGGCACGATGATCGAGATCCCGCGGGCCGCGCTGACCGCCGACGAGGTCGCCGCCGAGGCGGACTTCTTCAGCTTCGGCACCAACGACCTCACGCAGCTGACCTTCGGCTACTCGCGTGACGACGTCAACACCTTCCTGCCCGACTACATCGGCCAAGAGATCCTCGAGAAGGACCCGTTCCAGTCGCTCGATACGACCGGCGTCGGCCAGCTCGTGGCGATGGGCGTCGAGAAGGGCCGATCGACCAAGAAGAAACTCAAGGTCGGCATCTGCGGCGAGCACGGCGGCGACCCCGCGTCGATCCAGTTCTGCCACGACACCGGGCTCGACTACGTCTCCTGCTCGCCGTTCCGCGTGCCGATCGCGAGACTCGCCGCGGCACAAGCGGCGCTGTCGTAATCGCGTCGTCCAATCGCGGCAGGGGCCGCACCGACCTGTAGTAACGAAAAACACGGATGACCCCGTCGCTTGTCGGCGGGGTTTTTTGATGGGTTA
>JBMYUK010000599.1:0-1430 GCA_049605275.1 Phycisphaeraceae bacterium | reverse complement strand
TGACGATCGCGTACGCCGGCGTCACCACCGGCATGACCGACGCATCGCCGAGTTGCCAACGCGCCGCGCCCTCCACGTCCGTCAAAGGCTGGTCCCACAGCGGCGACTCGATCTGCGTCGGCCTCGGCCCCATGTCCACCGCACCGGCACGCACCGGCGCGAACCCCGGCTGGATCGACTCGGCCAATCGACCCAGCGACGCCGCAAGCTCCGGCTGCCCCATCGCGACCAACTCGCCCATCGCCGCAGCTAACCCCGCGTCGTCTTCAACATAAGCCGACGCCGCGCCGCGCAGATATTCAACCCGCTCGGCCACGTCATCGAGATCCGGATGACCCGACAGCGATTCGATCAACCGCGCCGCCGACGCCGGGTCCCCCGACGCGAGCAGCAAGCCCGCCGCGTCCAACCCCGCCTCGAGACCCGGCCGCGTCACCGCGTACACCCGGTACACCTCGGCCAGGTCCGCCGCTCGCGCCGACGACGCCTGCGCCTGAGCCAGCGCCCGCGTCGCCGTCGCCGTGTATCGCTGCCGATACGCCTCCCGCAACGGACCGTCGCGGAGCAATAAATCCCGAGACCACTGCTCGGCGTCCGCGTAGCCGCCCTCGCCGATGCCCACCAGCTTGAACCGAGCCTCTTCGATCAATTCCTGAAGCAGCTCGCTCGCCTCGTCGTAGCGAGAAGCCCGACGAAGGCTGAGCACTTCTTCCAGCCGCTGCTCGGCCGTCGGCTGATCGTCGACCGTGACGTTTGCGTTCTGTCCCGCCGCCGGCCACGCAAGCAGCAGCACACCCAACGCAAACCCCAACAGCCGACCGATGCCTCGTACGTCATTCATCGATTTCGATCCTATCACACCAATCTGCCTCGGCCGTCCTTGCCAAGGTCACCTCACACTCTACGTCAGACGCTGCCCTCAGGCCCACTGTTTCGACAGATTTTACGGACCCGCCAAAACACCCGATTAACTATAATCCCCCGTTCGACACGACCGATCCCCAACGAGCGACGACATGACCGCCACCACCGTAGCGACAGCGAACCCCCGCCGAACCACGCATCCCCGCGTCGCCATCGTCGGCGCGACCGGGGCCGTCGGCCAAGAGTTTCTCAGCGTCCTCGATGCGCGCGACTTCCCCCTCGGCGGCCTGCGCCTGCTCGCCTCGCCCCGATCCGCCGGCAAGACCGTCGATTTCCAGGGCAAGCGCCACACCATCGAAGCGCTCAACGAAGACAGCTTCGCCGGCATCGATATCGCGCTCTTCTCCGCCGGCGGATCGATCAGCAAACAACTCGCACAGGCCGCCGTCGACGCCGGCGCTGACGCCGCTGCCCAGGTTGGCGAAGTGGTCTCCGTCCAGGTGATCCCGCGTCCGCACGAAGACCTCGGCAAACTCGGCAAGTGGATCTGACACTGCGTGCCGGCC
>JBMYUK010000598.1:0-1430 GCA_049605275.1 Phycisphaeraceae bacterium | reverse complement strand
CACGCGAAGCGCTGCCTCGCGCGAAACCCCGCGCCAATCCGCCACCACGCGGTCCAGCCGTCGACCCGACAGCGTCGCGTCGATACGCAATCGTTCCGGTTGTGACGGTTGT
Organism: Phycisphaeraceae bacterium; assembly: GCA_049605275.1. GTDB lineage: Bacteria > Planctomycetota > Phycisphaerae > Phycisphaerales > Phycisphaeraceae > JAHQVV01. The sequence continues at coordinate 1,318 of JBMYUK010000598.1, read as the reverse complement.
GCCTTCTGCATCGAAAAACAGGGTAGCAATGATGCCGCCGCCGGTGAACGCGACCTCCGCGAACGCCGATGTCACGCGACAGACCCTCGCCTCCACCATCCGCCGAGCCATGATCCAGAACGCGCACAACCGCTACGTCGCAATGAGTCCGCGCCGCCTCCTCGCGCTCGCCGCAATGGTGCTGCTCGCGATCTTCGCCGGCTATCGAGCGTGGATCGACGTCTTCACGATCGGCTGGCAGGACCCCGAACAGAGCCAGGTCCTCCTCGCCCTGCCCGCATTCATCACGCTGCTGTGCTTCCGTCGCGAAGCGCTGGCCGCCATCACGCCGACCGCGAGTCTCATTGGAGTTTTCATCACAGCGGCCGGGCTCGGCCTGTCCTGGGTCGGCTACTTCAACGCCTACCAATCGATCTGGCACTTCGGCGCGCTGCTCGCGGTCGTCGGCGCCGCCTGGAGCGTCCTGGGCGATCGCTTGATGCTCAAGGCGCTGCCCGCGCTGATCGCGCTCGTCGCACTCGTGCCCGTGCCCAACCTCCTGCGCCAAGACATCGCGCTTCCGCTGCAGCAGATGACCGCGGCCGGCGCCGAGTTCGCGCTCATCGCCTTTGGCTTCGACGTTGAGCGCATCGGGATGACGCTGTTCTATCAGGACAAACCCGTCACGATCGAAGAGGCTTGCAACGGCATGCGCATGGTCTTCGCGCTCGCGCTCGTGTGCTACACGTTCGTGATGTCGATGCGGCTCAATCTCTTCGCCCGCATCATGCTGCTCGGGTTCAGCCCGCTCTTAGCCGTGCTCTGCAACATCATCCGCGTCGTGCCGACGGTCGTGATCTACGGTGTCCACGGCGACGACGCCGGCGACGTCTTCCACGACATGAGCGGCTGGGCGATGATCGTCCTCGCCGCGCTGCTGCTGCTCGGCCTGATCCGCCTGCTCGACTGGGCCGAGGTGCCGATCTACATCGACGATAAACTTACCCGCAGCAAGCCAACGCCGATGCCTCACCAGCCGAGCCGGGGCCTCGCGTTCGCCGCGCCGACGCTGGTCGCGCTGCTTCTATTTGCCGCGGGCGGGTACAGCCTGTCGATCCCCGGCGCCGCCGATGCACAGGCCTACCACCGAGCCGTCTCCGCCGCCGCCGATGCGACGCCGATGCGCATCGCGGGCATGCGCTCCGAGCCGATCGAGATCCCCGAGGGCTCGCTCAAACTCCTGCGTCCGAACACCGCCCGGGCCGTGCAATACACCGACGAAGAGACCGGCGTGAGCGGTCAGTTCCTGCTGATTCAAAGCAAAGACGCCCGCGACCTC
>JBMYUK010000597.1:0-1436 GCA_049605275.1 Phycisphaeraceae bacterium | reverse complement strand
GCTTTGTCAGCCGGAGTGAGAAAACCCGCGAGCCTCGGGAGGAACATCGCGCCTTGGTTTTGGCCCTCGAGAAAGTGCAGAGTGTGAAGCGTGACGGTTTGCCCGAGCGACGGCGCGAGGCGTTGGGTGACGAAAGCGGGGAGGAGCACTTCGTAAATGAGGCCCGTTGATGCCGCGTCCTCGGCGGCGTTCGGCGCGATCAGCGCGGTATCAGACTGGAGATCGATGAGTTTGCCGGTGATGCGAGCGATCATGCGGGCATGATAGAGCAAGCGCGAAACCAGAGCCGTCTGATCGGGTGCGCGTCGGCGGCACGTCAGAATATGTATAAAAAGGTGGGGTGGGCGTCTCGCCCGCCGTTCGGGCGCAGCCCGGAGCTGTTTGTTTCACGACTACGTCGTGACGACAGGCGAGACGCCTATCCCACCTAAGGCGCTTCTTGTACACGTTCTCAGTCAGTTGCCCGGCCAATCGTCGAAGACGAACTTGCCGTCGCGCGAGATGACCTCGCCATCGACGGTGATGGTGCCGCCGGTGCGCAGGTCGCAGACCATGTCCCAGTGCAGGCCGGACTCGTTGGCGTTGCCCGTCTCGGGGTAGCCGGCGCCGACGGCCGCGTGGAAGGTCCCGCCGATCTTCTCGTCGAAGAGCGTGTTCTTGGTGTACTCGGTGACCTGATAGTTCGTACCGATGGCGATCTCGCCGAGGTTGCGAGCGCCTTCGTCCTGATCGAGCATCGCGAGGAGAAAGTCCAGACCCTTACTCGCTTTGGCGTCGACGACCCGGCCGCGCTCGAAGGTGAGTTCGATGTCGTGGACCTCTCGGCCGTTGTGCACCGCGGGGAACGAGTACTTCACGACGCCGTTGACCCCGCCGTCGGCGTGTCCGAGATTCGGGCCGGTGAAGACCTCACCGTCGGGGAAGTTGGATTCGCCGGCGCAGTTGATCCAGGTCATCCCGTCGACGTTCACTTTGAGATCCGTGCCGCCCGGCGTTTGAAAGTGCAACAGCGACTTGCCGGTGAGGTAGTCGGCGACGCGCTGCTGTTTGGTGCGAATCTGTTCCCAGACCTCGGCGGGGTTGTCGTGGTCGAGGTAGCCGGCCTTGAAGACGAAGTCCTCGTACTCGCGGAGGGATCGCTCGGCGTCCTGGGCGCTGGCCTGGGTCGGGAACTGCGTGCCGACCCACTTGAGCGGTTTGACGCCGGGGTATTGCTCGGGGAACTCGGCGGCGGCGGTGCCGACTACACTAGGGAGGATCACCATCGCAGTCCACCTCACGAGAATGATCACGATAGTGATGATTATCCGTGGAATCATAAAAAGGACGGTGAATGTGGTCTTCAGGGCAACGGGGCATCGTGCCCTCATGATAAGCCCTGTTGTGGTAAAAATGGAAGATGTGCTCTGTCGGGTCCTGCATGCGGCCATGGGTGT
>JBMYUK010000596.1:0-1441 GCA_049605275.1 Phycisphaeraceae bacterium | reverse complement strand
CCGGCCGTCGTCTGTCACGCCGTAGACGCGCTCGTCGCCGGGCGAGTACGACAGGCCCGCGAGCGGTCGCGGCAGGTCGGCGACGCCCTTGTACACGCGGCAGCCGGGCTTGGACTCACGCTTGAGCACGTGGAACAATTGCTCGCCCGCCGGGCCGTACTTCAGGTCGATGCGGATCAGGCCTTGCCGGCCGTCTTCGATCACGTCGTAGCCTTCGATGTAGCCTTCGGTCTTGAGGACCTCGGCGATCCCGCGGGCCACCTTGGAGTTGAGCACGCGCACCTGCGCGGCCTGGTTACGCGCGGCGTTGCGGATGCGGGTGATCATGTCGGCGATAGGGTCGGTCATGGACATACGGTCGGGCTCCTGCGTCTTGCAAGGGCAAAGTGTTCGGTTCGGTCGGTCGTCACGCGGCAAGCCGCGGCGTTTGCTTTCTCGGTGAAGGCGGCGCGGTTACCAGGAGGCTTTTCGCATCCCGGGGATCTTGCCTTGCAGGGCGAGCTCGCGCATCTTGATCCGCGACAGCTTGAATTTGCGATACACGCCGCGGCTTCGGCCGGTCAACTCGCACAGCGTGCGGACGCGGGTCGGGCTCGCGTCGCGGGGCAGCTTTTGCAAGCCTTCCTGGTCGCCGTCGGCCTTGAGCTGCTTGCGCTTCTCGGCGTACTTGGCGACGGTGGCTTTCACGCGTCGGTTGCGTTCGATGGTGGATTTAGAACTCATGGTGCTTCTTTCTGGCTCGGGTGGGATGGCTTTCTCGGCCGTCACGCAATGATGTCTGGTGTAGTCGTGATCTGGTGGTTCGTTTTCTGGTGGTTCGCGACGGGCGGGACGCCCATCCCACCGACTTAGCTGCGCTTCTTCTTGACTTCGGGTTTCTTGAACGGGAAGCCCATCTCGGTCAGGCAGGTCTTGGTGATCTCGTTGGTCGAGTTCTTGAAGACGAGCGTGACGTTCATGCCGTGGGTGTATTGGGCGCTGGCCATGTCGACTTCGGGGAAGATGCCCTGCTCGGTGAGGCCGAACGAGTAGCTGCCTCGTCCGTCGAAGCTGGTCTCTTTCATGCCGCGAAAGTCCTTGATCCGGGGCATGGCGAGGTTGACCAGTCGATCGTAAAACTCCCACATGCGCGTGCCGCGGATGGTCACCATCGCGCCGACCTCGTAGCCCACGCGGAGCTTAAAGTTCGAGACCGACTTCTTGGCCTTCTTCATCACGGGGCGTTGGCCGGTGATGAGGCCGAGGTCCTGGATGACCTGCTCGCGAGCCTTGGGGTTGAGCTTCGTGCCGTCGAGTTGGTTGCCCATGCCGACGGTGATAACGATCTTGTCGAGCTTGGGCATCGCCATCGGGTTGGTGATGCCGTACTCGGCCTTGATCTTGTCGAGGACCGGGCCTTCGAATTGTGTCTTGATGCGGGGGGTCATGGTCTTGCTCTCAT
>JBMYUK010000595.1:0-1445 GCA_049605275.1 Phycisphaeraceae bacterium | reverse complement strand
GGTTTACTCACACCGAGTTTCATGAGGTCGCGGGCTTGATGGAGGCGAAAAACAGTTCGCCAAGCTCGAAGCGCTCGGCCTGACCACCGACGACTACACGCTCGAGCGGACCAAGTCGGTGACCGGCCTGCCCGAGCCGACGCGGTTCGAACTGCTGGTCGAAGGCAAGAAAGCGGCCGCCGCCGCGAAGGCCGCCTCCGGCGACACGCAGACCGAGACCAGCAACGCCGCGTCGGTCGTCACGGCCGAGGGCGCGGTGCCGGTGGTGAACCTGCAGGAACTGGTCGCGGCGATCCACGAATCGGGCAAGCGCGGGATGGACATCAAGCGGTTCAAGGGCCTGGGCGAGATGGACGCCGAGCAGCTCTGGGACACGACGATGAACCCGGAGAACCGCGTGCTCCTGCGCGTGACCTGGGACGCGGCGAGCGAGGCGGAGAAGCTGTTCAGCGTGCTGATGGGCGACGACGTCGAGCCGCGACGCAAGTACATCGAAGACCACGCTCTGGAAGTGAAAAACCTCGACGTCTAGACGTCCTGGACGCCGACAAAATCACCGGCCGCTGGGGGCCACACACCGCGAGAAGGCCGAGCCGATGTCAACCGAATCCACACCGCCGACGCCCGATCCGCCGCAGCCGCAGCCGCAGCCGCAGCCGCAGCCGGGCGAGCCTAGCCAGCCGGACCAAGTACCGCACCAACCGCATGCCGTTCAGTATGCCCCGCGCTACTACGAGCCGCCGCCGACCAACTCGCTCGGCATCGCCGGCTTCGTCGTCTCGCTGTCGGGACTGGTTGCCTGCCTCGGGCTCATCAGCCCGATCGGGCTCATCATCTCCCTGATCGCGATGACCAAGTCGCCACGCGGCTACGCCGTCGCCGGGTCGCTGCTCGGGCTGCTCGGGTCGGTGATGGGCACCGCGGCGATCCTGCTCTTCACCGGCGTCATCGGCTCGGGCTGGAACTTCGGCAATAGCTACTACTACGGCGGCGTGTCGCCGACCCAGTACGAACTCGACAACGCAAGTTGGGACATCAACCAGCACTTCATGAACAACGTCGACACCCTCCCCGATCAGGCCACCGGCGACGCGCTTATCGCGAGCTACACCGACGAATGGGGCAACGCCCTTGTCTACACCCCCGTCCCCGGCTCGACCAACAGCTACACCCTCAAGAGCCCCGGACCCGACGGCGTCGCGAACACCTACGACGACATCGACCAGGTCTACACCGCGATGACCAGGACCGAGAGCGCGATGGAAGACGCCGAGTGGGAGATCGACAACTACCACAGCACCTACGGCCGATTGCCCGACGCACCGACCGGCACCGCGGCGGTCAGCGGCTACACGGGCTGCATGGCGGACATCGGTGAAGATGGCCTCCTGTGGATCTCCTCGGGTGGCAACTCGGTACGCGGCATCAACCGCGAAACGCTGCAA
>JBMYUK010000594.1:0-1447 GCA_049605275.1 Phycisphaeraceae bacterium | reverse complement strand
ACTCGCCGGGATGAACTCGGTCGGGCTCTTCGCCTCCCGGGCGTTTGTCTCGGCCTTTGCGCTCGCGGCTGCGCTCAAGTGGGGTCCGGAGATCGGCCTGATCGATCGCACCGGGCTCCTCCAACAGATCCACAGCGTCCCGGGCTGGTTCACCCACGACCTCACCGTCGGGCTGCTCGGCCTGCTCGCGCTCCTCGAGATCGCGGCGGAGAAATCCCCCGACGCCAGAGCCCTCATGATCGAAGTCGACGGCTATCTCAAGTCGGCGATGGCCTTCGTCTCCACGCTCGTCGTCAGCGGCGCGATCACCCCGCAGGACCAGGACGTCCTCGAAGATATCCTTTCCTGGCAGACGCCGCTGCAGGCGGGGTTCGGCAACAGTGCGGTCGGGCTGATCGCGGCGACGACGGCCGCGGCCGGGGTCTGGTTCACCTGCGAGGCGCGGCGGAATCTGTTGGGCATCCTCGGCGAGGCCGACCCCGACGACGACACGATGGTCGGCGGCTTGTTCAGCTGGCTCGAAGACATCTGGGCGTTCTTCGGCACGTTCACGCTCATCCTCTTTCCCGTCTTCATGCTGATTGTCTCGGCCGCGGTGCTCGGCACGGTCGCGCTGCTGCAGTGGCGCGCCAAGCGACGCGAGGCCAAGTCGAAGATCGCCTGCACCGGCTGCGACCGGACGATCTACCGAAGCGCCGCCCGCTGCCCCAATTGTCAAACGCCCAACCCCGACGTCTGCGCGCTGAGTTGGCTCGGCCGATCCAAGCAGACCCCCGCACCCGACCCGAGCAAGCAGCCCGTCCTGCTGACCCAGAAGCAGCGCTGCCCGGTCTGCGCAACGCACCTCGAGCCGAGACAAACGCGTCAGACCTGCCCGGCCTGCTCGCACGCGCTCTTCGATGACGACGCCGATCGCAAGGCCTACCTCGCCGAGTTGGATGGCCGGCTGCCCAAGGTCATGATCGTCACGGCGCTGTTGAGCCTGATCCCGATCGTCGGGCTGATCCCCGCGATCATGGTGTATCGGCTGCGGCTGATCGCGCCGCTGCGCCGCTACCTGACCGTCGCGCGGCGGATGCCGCTGGGCTGCGGGTTGCGACTGCTCTTTGTCGTGCTCATCTGGGTGCAGGTCATCCCGGTCATCGGGGCCGCGGCCGTGCCGCTCATGGCAACGATCAGCTACGGTATCTACCGCCGCGCTTTCAACGGTCAACTCCAGGCCGAGCGCCGACCCGCCTGAGGACCGACCATGGACGAGCACTCGATCGATACCCCCGATGACGCATCGCCCGCGCTTCGGCTCTACAGCCCGAACGCCGCGGCGAATTGGAGCCTGCTCTTCACGCCGATCTTCGGTGCGTATCTTCACGCGAAGAACTGGCGGGCGATCGGCGATGCGGATCGCGCCGACACGAACATCAAGTGGATGTGGATCGGCATCGCGCTA
>JBMYUK010000593.1:0-1455 GCA_049605275.1 Phycisphaeraceae bacterium | reverse complement strand
CGACCACCCGACCCTGCCGCTCATTAAAGAAGCGCTGCCCGACGCGAAGCTCTTTGCCACCGAGTTCCGCGACCAGACCACGCTCATCGTCGAAGCCCCCGTCCTGCACGGCCTGCTCAAATTCCTCCGCGACGACGAACGCACCCGGTACGACCTCCTCAGCGATATCGCCGGCGTCGACTACCTGCGGTATCCCAAACCCAAAGACGCGCCCGCGGGTCTGCCCTCCGGCCGCTTCGGCGTCATTTACAATCTCGTCGCGACGGGCACCGATGGCCCGGAGTCCAAACGCCTCTTCATCAAGGTGCTGCTCGACCCGTCGCTGCCCACCGATGGCATCGAGGAAGACCCGACGCTCGTCCTGCCGACCGTCACCGACCTCTGGGCCGGCGCCGAGTGGATGGAGCGCGAGATCTTCGACATGTTCGGCATCCGCTTCACCGACCACCCCGACCTCCGCCGCATCCTGACGTGGGAAAGCTACCCCGCCCACCCGCTCAGAAAAGACTACCCCGTGAAAGGCCGAGGCGAGCGCGAGGACTACCGCGTCGTCGATCGCGACTCGGCTTAAGCCAGGCGAGCCGTCGCGGTCATCTCGTCAGCTCTTCGATCACCGCCTCGGCCTGACGCGCCGAATCGGCCTCGACCCGCGCTTGTTCGTCGGCTATTGCGCGTCGCTTCGCTAATAGCTTCACGCTCACCGGCGTGCCACACTCCGGACACGTCTCCCCCGTCAGTATCCGCAGGTCGTATCCGCAGGCGAAGCAGATCGGCTCGTCCGAGTCGGCGATCGCCTTCTCGTATTGCCGCATCATCATCAAGAGCATCGTGCGGCAGGTCCAGCCGAACGTCAACACCGCCCAACCGACGAACCACGCGCTGTAGCAGCCGCCCAGAAAGTGATCGTGGTAGTAATAGCTGTAAGCGTCCTCTTCGACGAACACCACACTGAAGACGACGAGCCCCAACCCCGCGAGCGTGAGCAGCAGCGTCCATCGCTCGACCTGCCAGTATCGGTCGCGCCCGAGCGTCGTTATGGACATCAGAAAGAAGGCGACCGCCGCGGTCGGCAGGATCAAGAGGCTGAGCGATATCAGCGAGACCACCGACAGTATCCCATCGGATGGCGCAAAACTCGGCTGATAAAAACGCGAGAACGTGTTGTTGGGCGGCGGCAGGACGCCGAGCTCGACAAGCATCGGCACGACATCGACTCCCAACGCATCGATGAGCCCCGCGACCGCAGATGCGCCCAGCAAACCGATCGTCAGCGAAAAAACGATCTTCGCGCGCGTATGCATCCCGCGCATCGCAGGCATCGTTTTCGTCTGGCCCGATTGCGGAATCATGAATAGGCACAGCGCGGCGGCGATCAGGATCACCGCGACGAATGCGGCTTCGGCGTTGTGGCGATACAGGTCGAAATTAAGCACGCCGTCCAAGCCAAGCCCCGCC
>JBMYUK010000592.1:0-1465 GCA_049605275.1 Phycisphaeraceae bacterium | reverse complement strand
CCCGTCACCGACGTCCGCATGGTCAAACGCATCGTCGCCATGCCCGGCGACACCATCGCTATGAACGGCGGCGTCATGTCGATCAACGGCACCACCGCAACCTACATCGATCTCGACCCGGCCAAAGAAAAACTACCCGACGAAACCCGCTGGTACACCGAAAACGCCTTGGGCAAAAAAGAAAAAGTCGAAGAGCCGCTCGCTTATCAAACCGAGAGCCTGCTCGGCCTCACGCGCACGGTCCAGCACATCGAAAGCCGCTGGCTCATCGACGCCCAACTCATCGCCGTGCCCAGTTCCGTGGGCGTTCAGCACGCGCTCGTCAACGACGGCTGGCTGATCGAAAACAACCGACGGCAGAACTTCGAGCAATTCAAACAAGCCAACCCCGACTTCGCCTACGACGTCCTCGCCGAGATCAAAGACGCGACCATCCGCATCGACGGCCAATCTAAGAGCTACAACGAACTCGCGACGATCGTGCTCGAGTCGTTTACACAAGGCAGCCGCGCGGCCGTGCTCAAACAGATCGGCCTGTCTATCGACGGGCATGCATTTCAGATCGACGGCAACCCGGCCTCGTACGAACATTTCCGCGTCGCGCTTCAGTCGCGATCGCCCCGCCTCATCAAGCAGGAACGCGTCGTCGCCGACGTCCTACGCAGCACGCTCGGCACGCTCCACCCGCTGCTCATGAACAGCTTCGGACCGGTCACCCTCGGTAAAGGCGAGTACTACATGGTCGGCGACAATCGCAACAACTCACACGACTCGCGCTACTTCGGACCCGTCAAACGAAGCGAAATCACCGGCGAAGCCTTCGCCGTGGCGTTCTCGTTCAAAGATAATCAGATGCTCGCGGTTCCGCCCAGGCCCGCGTGGTCGAGGTTTTTCAAGGACCTGGATTGATCGTGTCCGTGCGGTTTAGCGGGAGACGCGAAGCGTCCCATTCGAATCGTTTGGGACAGATCGTAGATCAGACTTGCCACACCGCCGGACCCATCGCGTCTGCCGCTACACATCAGGCATCCGAATCCAACCACAGCGTCACCGGCCCGTCGTTGCGCAGCGACACCTTCATGTCCGCGCCAAACCGCCCCGTCTCGACACGCTTCACACCGAGTTCGCAAAGCGCCTCTGCAAACGCATCACACAACGGCTCCGCCAACTCCGGCGGCGCCGCATCAATAAAGCTCGGCCGGTTGCCCCTGCTTGCATCGCCGTACAGCGTGAACTGGGATACCACCAACGCCCCGCCACCGATGTCGATGAGCGACCTGTCAAACTTTCCCTGATCGTTGGGGAACAGACGAAGGTTGAGGATCTTCTTCGCGAGTTTGTTGGCGGTGTCCTGCGTATCGTCCTTACCGATGCCCACGAGTAAGACATAGCCGCGGTCGATCGAACCGAGTGTTTCGCCATCAACCTCAACCGAGGCGTGACTGACGCGTTGAAGCAGGATTCG
>JBMYUK010000591.1:0-1471 GCA_049605275.1 Phycisphaeraceae bacterium | reverse complement strand
ACGTGTTCATCCCTATCCGCAGCGACCGGCCCCTGCGCAACACGCCGTACGTCAACTACGCGCTGATCGCGATCAACGTGCTCGTCTTCGGCTTCACCGCCAACGCCATCGCCGACCCCGAGCACTGGAGCCGCGACCTCCTGCTCACCAAGCTCGGCTACAACGCCTTCGGACAGGTCGTCGTCGTCACCGAACTCTTCCAGTTCATCACCTACCAGTTCCTCCACGCAAGCCCGATGCACCTCATCGGCAACATGATCTTCCTCTGGGTCTTCGGCAACGCGGTCGAGGACCGACTCGGCAAGTTCGGCTATCTCTTCTTCTACCTCGCCATGGGCGTGCTCGCCGGCATCGGGCACTGGCTCACCTCCGATGCGCCCGTGCTCGGGGCCTCCGGCTCGGTCGCAGGCGTCTCCGGCGCGTTTCTCATGCTCTTCCCCCTCACCCGCATCACCTTCTTCTACTGGTATCTCATCTTCGGCACCTTCGAGATCAGCGCGAAGTGGGTCATCGCCTTCTACGTCGTCAAAGACATCTTCTTCCTCGGCATGGACGTCGGCAACACCGCCTACACCGCACACCTCGCGGGCTACGTCGGCGGGTTCACGGTCGCGCTCGGCCTGCTCGCGACGCGCATCCTCCCGCGCGAGCCCTACGACCTCTTCACCATGTGGGCCCACAAGCGGCGGCGAAACGCCTTTCGAAAGATCACCCAGCAGGGCTACCAGGCATGGGAAGGCAAGGGTCATCGCATGGCCAAGCCCGAGGCCGAGTTGACCCCCGCGGAGAAAGAAATCCAGGAACAGCGACAGGCCATCAGCCGATCAATCGCCAACCACGACCTCGACGCCGCCGCGATGACCTACCTCCGACTCGTCGAGCGCCACGGCCAACAAACCCTCAGCCAACGCCACCAGTTCGACATCGCCAACCACCTCTTTAGCCAGGGCGAACACCAGCCCGCGGCGACCGCCTACGAGCGCCTGCTCGACGCCTACCCCAAGCACCCCGACCGCGGGCAGGTCCAGCTCATGCTCGGCCTCATCAACGCCCGCTACCTCGACCGCCACGAACAGGCCAAGCCGCTTCTCCAGGAAGCAAGCCAACGCCTGCACGGCGACGACGCGGCGCTCGCCCGGCAACTGCTTTCCGAAATCCGCTAACCAAAAGAGCCGAAGTCCCACTGCTGCCGGACGCGTAAGCAGCGACTTTGCTAGCACAACAAAGCGTGTCGCGTCACGACCGGGCCGAGCTTCGCGCTGTTTCAACTTATGATGGGCCTATGCCTAAGCCCGTCATGGGACTGATCGCCGGCGGGGGGCGGCTGCCGATGCTCCAGGCCCGGGGCATGCGCGAGGCGGGGTATCGCGTCGCCTGCGTCGGGTTGGCCGAGCAGTACGACGCGGCCTTGCCCGAGGCGTGCGACGACTTCGTCGAGGCGGGGGTCCTGCACCTCGGGCGTTGGTCAAGG
>JBMYUK010000590.1:0-1478 GCA_049605275.1 Phycisphaeraceae bacterium | reverse complement strand
GTACTGCTTCTCGGTGTAGAGGTACGACTCGTATCGCTGCCAACCCTTCTCGCCTTCGCGGGGGATGATCGCGAGCGTGCCGTCGTCCTGCGCGACCCAGTTGCCCTCGGTCTTCCAGCCGGTGAGGTCCTCGCCGTTGAAGAGGTGCACGAAGCCGTCGCCGTCGACTGACTCCGCTTCGGCCGCGCCGAGCGCGCGTTGCATCGTCAGCGACATCGCCAACACAGGCAGGAGCAGCAAAGCGATCATCGTGGGTTTGGTCATCACAGGTTCCTTCAAAGAGTCATCGTCTGTCAGACGCAGTATAGAGCCAAACGATACAGCCACGTAGGGATAACGCTATGTAGGTATTTCGCTCGATTTGCGCCTCGCTTCACGAAAATGCTGGAACGCAGCACGATGCGCAGACACTTTCCATAAGAGACATGTCTAAACCGAATCCTGAATTCGTCCGCGCCGTGACCGAGTGCCAGAGCCGTATCTACGCCTACGCGCTGTCCCTCTTGGCCGACCCCGAGGCCGCGGCCGACGTCCTGCAGGAGACCAATCTGGTCCTGTGGGAGAAGGCGGACGAGTTTGCGTCGATCGACAACTTCCCGGCCTACGCGATCAAGATCGCGCTGAACAAGACGCGCAACATGCGTCGCAAGATGCAGCGTGATCGGCTACTGTTCGACGACGACGTGCTCGACAAACTCGCCGCCGAGGCCGACGCCATCGAGCCGTTCAAGACCGAGCGCCTCGCCGCGCTCAGCGACTGCATCGAGCGGCTGCCCAGGCATCACCGCGAGCTGATCCGCCGACGCTACAGCCAGACGACAACCGTCAAACAACTGGCCGAGGCGATCGGCAAGCCGGCCAACTCCGTCCGCGTCATGCTCTTTCGCATCCGAGAGACCCTGGTCGCCTGCGTCGAGGGACGCGTCGGGGAGGCGAAGCCATGAGCCAGCACGACCGCGACACCACCAATCCCGACCATTGCCCCGCCGACCTCGTGCCCTTCCTTAGCGAGTTGCTCGACGGTCGACTCACCGACCAACAGCGCAGCGATCTGCAGGACCTCCTGCGCGACAGCGCCGCCTGCCGACGCTATTACCTTCGCTATCAACACGTCCACGCCGCCGCTCAATGGACCCTCGGCCAAGCCCGCCCGGATCAACGCACAAGCCTCGATCACGACGAAGACGCGCAACTGGCCCAACCCACCGACAGCGTCGATGCCTTTCTCGACATGCTCGCCGCTCTCGACGATCCGTCCGGCGAGACCGTGCCGATCGATCTGACCGACCTGCTCGCCAAGCAGAAGCGCGCTCGACGCGAACCGATGAAGCCGCAAAGCGACGGCCTCACCGCCCGCAAACTCGCCGGCGCCCTGGCCTACCTCGGCTCGCGACCGGCCGTCTGGGGCCCGATCGCCGCGATGCTCGCGATCGCCGCCACGCTCTTCATCACCCTCAACGGCCCGGCACCCCAGCCCA
>JBMYUK010000589.1:0-1485 GCA_049605275.1 Phycisphaeraceae bacterium | reverse complement strand
TCCACCGGCTCGATCACGAAGCGGCTCGCCGCATCGACCGGGTCCGCCAGATTGAACGGCCCGCCCCCGCGAACGCGGAGCATCAGGTCGACATGGCCGAACACCGTGCCGAGCACCGCGGCGTCCTGCAGCAAGTTGATCCCGCCGCTCATCTCGAACACCGCGCTCAGGAAGCGCCGGAGCAGCACGGCCCGCTCGGGGTCCGACGCGTGCGAGACGATTTCGATCGGCTTGCCGAACATGAAATCGACGAGCGTGTGGACCCGCCAAGCGATGTCGTTTTCGATCACGATCTCGCGGTCTCGGCCCGGCGTCGGGCGAAGACGAGCGGGCAGGCCCTCGATTTGAGACGGGGCCGACCCGCCGTCGTGCGACGCGGTCGCGTTTCGATAGTAGCGCCAGCGACGGGCCTGCCTCGGCGATTCTCGGCGGACGTGGCGCTCGATCAGCGATTCGAGGTCGGGCAGACGCGCGGGCTTCGTGGCGGGGTGGGTCATCCGATCGTTCCGTAGCGGCTAAAGAATCGCAGGCGTCCGATCGCCTACACCCACGCTCGCAAGCCTGAAAGGATGCGCACAACCGCCAAAAGGCGGCTTGAAAAGCGATATAAAGCCAGTTACGGCGGTGTTCAATAAAAATTGAAATATTTGAAACGCCGCTCGTATTCGCGCACGGCCCATGCGCACGCCCGAAATGTCGCGCAACGGGCTTGCGTCGCGCCGGTTTGATGATCTAATAGGCAGTCTATGGATCGCTCTGAGCAAGAATTAAACATCATCGAGCAGATCAGCCAAATCCTCGGCGGCGGTCTCGAATTAAGCGAAGTCTTTCAGCGGGCGATGGCCCTGCTCGAACGCGAGCTGTCGATCGAGAAGGCGACCCTCACCCTCCTCGACCCCGCGACCAGCCAGCTGCACATCGTCGCGTCCGTCGGTCTCACGCTTCAAGAGCAGCGCCGCGGCCGATACGACATCGGCGAAGGCGTCTCCGGGCAGGTGCTTGAGCACGGCCAACCCGCCGTCATCCCCGACGTCAGCAAGCACAAAGCCTTCCTCAACCGCACCCAGACCGCCGACGTCAACCCCGAGGCCGCCAACCCCCACAGCTACATCTGCATCCCCGTCTTCGACGGGCTCAGCGCCGTCGGCACAATCGGTGCGCTCAAGCGATTCACCGACGAACCCACCCTCCAGGCCGACGCGAGACTCCTCAAAATCCTCGCCGGGCTCATCGCCCAGACCATCCGCATCCATCAACAAATCCGCCTCGAGCGCGACCACTGGCTCGAAGAAAAACAGCAGCTCACCGACGACCTCCGCAAGCGATACACCTTCGACAACATCATCGGTTCAAGCCCGGCCATGCTCGACGTGCTCGGCACCATCGCTCAGGTCGCCACCTCCCGCGCCACCTGTCTCATCCTCGGCGAGACCGGCTGCGGCAAAGAACTCATCGCCAAAGCCATCCACTACAACTCCCCCCGCA
>JBMYUK010000588.1:0-1495 GCA_049605275.1 Phycisphaeraceae bacterium | reverse complement strand
ATGATCGCGGTGCCGCCGGTGAGGATCGCGATATCGCCGAGCATGGCCTTGCGTCGGTCGCCGTAGCCGGGCGCCTTGACGGCGCAGATGTTTAAGACGCCGCGCAATTTATTCATGACGAGCGTCGCGAGCGCTTCGCCTTCGACGTCTTCCGCGATAATCAGCAGGGGCTTCTTGGTTTCTTGGACTTTTTCGAGCAGGGGAACGAGCTTCTGGATGCTGCCGATCTTGTCTTCGTAAACGAGGACGAGACACTTTTCGAATTCGACGGTCATCGCGTCGGCGTCGGTGATGAAGTTCGGCGAGAGGTAGCCGCGGTCGAACTGCATGCCCTCGACGACATCGACGTAGGTTTCGAGCGACTTACCTTCTTCAACGGTGATTACGCCATCTTTCCCGACGGTCTCCATCGCGTCGGCCATGATCTTGCCGATCGATTCGTCGTTGTTGGCCGAGATGGTGGCGACGTTCTGGATGTCCTTTTTGCCATCGATCTTCTTGGCCTGTTTGTCGATCTCGGCGACGGCGGCTTCGACCGCCTTCTTGATCCCGCGGACCAGGGCGTTGGCGTCGTGACCGGCGGCGACCTGTCGCAGACCCTCCTTGAAGATCGCCTCGGCGAGAACGGTCGAGGTCGTCGTGCCGTCGCCGGCCTTGTCGGAGGTCTGGCTCGCGGCTTCTTTCACGAGCTGCGCGCCCATGTTCTCGTTCTTGTCGGCCAGTTCGATTTCCTCGGCGACCGAGACGCCGTCTTTCGTGACGGTCGGGCCGCCCCAGGATTTGTCGAGCACGGCATTGCGGCCGCGGGGACCGAGGGTGCTCTTAACAGCGGTGGCGAGTTTGGACACGCCGGAGAGCAGGCTCTGGCGGGCGTCGGTTTCGAAGACGAGTGACTTAGCGGGCATCGGATCGGGCTCCTTAGGGGAAGCGTTTGTGGACGGTCATGCTGCAGCGATCGCCGCAGTGAGCCAGGGAATGTACAACTGACGGGCCAGATGTACGAAAGGCTTGTCGTTTATTTGAGACGATGTAAGGTGTTTATCGGTAATAATTTAGAAGCTATCTGGCGGCGTGGCGATGCGGCCAAACCGGTGCATGGCGTGTCAGGTTGGCAGGGGCCGGGGCGCAGGGCTGTCAGGCGGTGTCAGATGTCGGCGCCGGAGCGGTCCGGCGGGGCGTCGAGTTCGCCGGAGCGGACGCGTTTCCAATAGTCCTGGACTTTGCGTTTGACCATGGGCGCGAGGATCACCCCGCCGATCATGTTGGGGATCGCCATGCTCAGGAGCGCGATATCCGAGAACGCGATCACCGCTTCGAGCCCGGCCACGGCGCCGATGAATACGAAGACCACGAAGATCAGCCGGAAGATCACCAGCGTCTTGAGCCCGAAGAGATAGGCCCACGCCCGCTCGCCGTAGTAGCACCAGGAGATCATGGTCGAAAACGCGAAGAGGATGATGCACACCGCGAGGACGAATGGGAACCAGCTACTGAG
>JBMYUK010000587.1:0-1503 GCA_049605275.1 Phycisphaeraceae bacterium | reverse complement strand
GGCATGAACTTCGTCGACGGCGCGCTCTACATCTGCGACCGAAACGAAGTCACCAAGTGGACCGACACGAACGACGACGGCATCCCCGACGAACGCGAGACCTTCTCCTCCGGCTGGATCAGCGACAACTACCACCACTTCACCTTCGGCCTGCCCTACGACGGCGAAAACTTCTACATCACCCTCTCCACCAACATCACCTTCAAGAAGATGATCGTGGAGGAAAACATCGTCGGCAAGATCGAGTCGCTCAACGGACCCAATCCCGAACTCCGCGGCACGCTACTCAAGATCGACGGCGAGACCGGCGAGTTCGAGCCCGTCGTCGGCGGCTTGCGTACGCCCAACGGCGTGTCCCTCGGCCCGGACAATCAGATCATCATCCCCGACAACCAGGGCGCGTGGAAACCCTCGAGCATGATCTACGTCGCCGAGCCCGGGGCGTTCTACGGCCACTACAACAACACCGAAGCCACCAGCGACTTCTACCCCGACGGCGGCGTCCCGTCCCTCTACTCCGAGAAACCCATCACGCCACCCGCCATCTGGATCCCCCAAAACGAATGCGCCAACTCGCCCGGCAACATGGTCGAGATCCCCGAGGGCCAGCCCTACGCCGGTCAATACTTCATGGCGGAGATCACCAAGGGCGGCATGCGACGCGTCTTCTTCGAAGAAGTCGACGGCACGTGGCAGGGCGCGATCTTCCGACACTCCCACGGATTCGACTCCGGCCTCAACCGACTGACCTGGGGGCCCGACGGCAACCTTTACGTCGGCGGCATGGGCGCGTCCGGCAACTGGTCATGGAAGGGCAAGCAGTTCGCCCTGCACCGCATGGTCCCCACCGGCGAGACCGCCTTCGAATTCGAGAAGGTCGAGGTCACCAAAGACGGCTTCCGCGTCACCTTCACCAAGCCCGTCGATAAAGCCCAACTCGAAGACACCGAGGCCTGGTACGTCAACGCCTGGACCTACAAGCAGACCGCGCGCTACGGCGGGCCGAAGATCCCCAAAGACAAGAAGGAACAGGTCGTCCCCGTCGATAAGGCCGTCGCGTCGGACGACGGCATGAGCGTCGAACTCATCCTCGCCGACGACCGCCAACCCAATCACGTCTACCACATCCGCACCGATGCGACCTCCAAAGACGGCGATACGATGTGGACCACCGAAGCCTGGTACACCTTCCACAAAGCCCCGGCGAAATAACAAGTACACCTATTGGACCGTCACCAAAAAAGCCCACGCCGCATCGGCGTGGGCTTCGGTGTTTCAAGTGCGCGTCGCGATCAGGCTGTCTGCAATTCCTTGATCGCGGGGAAGTCGATGTCCGTCTGCGCGATGTGGTTGACGAAGTTCGTAAAGAAGTTCTTAATAACCTGGCCGGTCACCTCGAGCACCTCCGCGTCGGTCACCCCGGCGTCGTGGGCAGCGGCGAGTTGTTCGTCGGTCACAAAGCCCTCGCGCTCGAGTATGGCGTCGACGAGGTTGAGGATGGCC
>JBMYUK010000586.1:0-1507 GCA_049605275.1 Phycisphaeraceae bacterium | reverse complement strand
ACCCACCATGCAGATCAACCCACCCAACCTCGACAACGTACCCGACACACACCCGCTGCTGTCCATGACCCGGCGGACGCTCTTGCGGCGCGGGGCGTTCGGGCTCGGGTCGGTCGCGCTCGGCTCGCTGCTCGGCGATAGCGCTCAGGCTTCGCTCAACGCTCCCGCGCTGCCCAGTCCGCACTTTGCGCCCAAGGCCAAGCGCGTGATCTACCTCATGATGGGCGGCGGGCCGTCGCACGTCGATCTCTTCGACCCGAAGCCCGAGATGGAAAAATACTCGGGTAAGCCCATGCCCGACTCGCTCATGAATACGACGCGCCTCGCCACGACGCAGGGCCAAACGCAATTCAAAGTCCTGCCCGGCCAGTTCGGCTACAACACCTGCGGCCAGCACGGCGCACGAATCTCCAAACTCCTGCCCTACACCGGCAAGATCGCGGACGACATCTGCATCGTCCGCTCGGCCTACACCGAGGCGGTCAACCACGCCCCGGCTGTCACCTTCAACCTCACCGGCAGCCAGATCCCCGGCAGGCCCACCATGGGCGCGTGGGCGACCTACGGCCTGGGCACGGACAACGAGGACCTGCCCAGCTATGTCGTTATGACCTCGCGCGACCGCGAGAACTCCTGCGGGCAACTCCTCTACGACCACTACTGGGGCTCGGGCTTTCTGCCCAGCGAGTATCAGGGCGTTCGGTTCCGCGGGCAGGGCGACCCCGTCCTCTACATCAAGGACCCCGCCGGCGTCGATCGCGCGATGCGCGGCAAGGCCATCGACGACATCAACCAGCTCAACCACTTCAAGCACGAACAAGTCGGCGACCCGGAGATCAAGGCCCGCATCGCGCAGTACGAGCTAGCCTATCGCATGCAGATGTCCGTGCCCGATCTGGCGGACCTGTCAGACGAGAGCGACGAGACGCTCGCGCTCTACGGCGAGGATGTGCATCGGCCCGGCTCGTTCGCGCGCAACTGCCTGCTCGCCAGACGACTCGCCGAGCGCGGCGTCCAGTTCATCCAGTGCATGCACGCCGGCTGGGACCAGCACAACAACCTCCACCACCAGTTCGCCGTGCAGTGCAAAGACACCGACCAGCCCTCGGCCGGGCTGATCCTAGACCTCAAACGCCGGGGCCTCCTAGACGATACGCTCGTGATCTGGGGCGGCGAGTTCGGCCGAACACCCTTTGCGCAGGGCAAATTCGGTCACGGCCGAGACCACCACGGCAACGCGTTTTCCTTCTGGATGGCCGGCGGCGGCGTCAAGCCGGGCGTGGTCTTCGGCGACACCGACGACTTCGCCTTCAACCTCGTCGACAAAGAACACCAGGGCATGCACGTCCACGACTTCCACGCCATCATCCAACACCTCATGGGCGTCGACCACACGCGGCTCACCTACCGCTATCAGGGACGCGACTTCCGCCTGACCGACGTCCACGGCAACGTCATCGAGGAAGCTCTGGCGTAGTTGCTAACCACCGCTTGGCCAAGCGGATTG
>JBMYUK010000585.1:0-1515 GCA_049605275.1 Phycisphaeraceae bacterium | reverse complement strand
TGCCGGGGGCTTCTTCGACGCGGTCGAGTTCTTCGTCTTCCGGTTCGTTGAAGGCTTCTTCGCCCTGGTCGACGTGGACGTGGCAGGTGGAGCAGGCGGTGACGCCGCCGCAGGCGTGTTCGATGGCGATGTTGTTTTCGAGGGCGAGTTCGAGCAGGGATTGGTTGAGCGCGCCCTTGACCTCGACGGTCTTTTCAGACTGATTGAGTGACTCGGGGTCTTCGAGTTCGAAGGTGACCGGGATGTTGCGTGGGCCGAGCTGCTCGCCCGAGGCTTTCATGTGCATGGCGGTTCTCTCGATTGCGTTTCGCTCTTATCGTAGGCGTTTAAGTGCGATTTGGTGAAGTTCCGAACCGGCGGTTTTGGCACTTCTTACTTCGTATTTCACCAAATCATACTTTCTGATATCGCGTTGCGGCTTCCTTCAATCGCTCGAATGCATCCTCTGGGGCCACGACCGAGCCCAGCGCGATGGCCTTTCGGCTGCCGTGGTAGTCGCTGCCGCCGGTGGTAAGGAGGTCGAATTGCTCGGCGAGGGCGGCGAGTTGTTTGGTGTCGACGGGTTCGTGGTCGGGGTGCTGGGTTTCGAGGCCGTCGATGCCGAGGTCGGCCAGTCGCGCGACGGTGTGTTCGAGTTCGTCGGGGTTGAGGCCCAGGTGAACGGGATGGGCGAGGACGGCGGCTCCGCCGGCGGCGTGGATCGCGTTGATGGCGTTTTCGGCGGCGGGCAGTTGGCGGGGGACGTAGGCGGCGGCGCCGTGTCCGAGGTATCGGGCGAAGGCTTCGTGCATGGACTTGACGTAGCCGCGCTGGACGAGGAGATGGGCGATGTGGGGTCGGCCGACGGCGTGGTCGTCTTGGGATTTGTTGTCGGTTTGTGCGAGGGCGAGGACGTCGTCGTAGTCGATGCGGACGCCGAGTTCGCTGAGTTTCTCGATGATCTGCGGGTTGCGGGTTTCGCGGGCTCGGCGGAGCTTGGTTTCGATGACCGCGAGGGCTTCGCCGGTCGGGTCGACGTGGTAGCCGAGCAGGTGGATCGAGCCCGGATCGCTAGGCCCGTCCTCGGCCAGGGGCGACGCCTCGGCGAAGACATCGGCGCGGATGGACAGCTCGATGCCCGTGATGAACGCGATGTTCGCTTTCTTCGCGGCTTGAGCGGCGGCGGCGAGCCCGGCCGTCGTGTCGTGATCGGTCAGCGCAAAGCCGTCGAGCCCGGCGGCCTTGGCCAGGCGAGGCAGGTCGGCGGGGTGATCGGTCCCGTCGGAAGCGGTTGAATGGGTGTGCAGGTCCACGCGCATGGAGCGGGGTAGTTTACTCCGCGTTTAGCGGGCACGCTTGTGTGGTTTCGAACCGCTCGCACCACGTATAGCGGCGATTGAAGCACATGCGAAGCCACGCGAGCGTGGCCGCTAAACGCGGAGGCGCGGTTTATTCGATGGATCGTGTTGGACGAACTTCCAGTGCTGCTGTTTGAGTCCGTCTTTGATGGGGTTCTTGTCCGTGTACCGAATCGCA
>JBMYUK010000584.1:0-1524 GCA_049605275.1 Phycisphaeraceae bacterium | reverse complement strand
CAGCGGGGTGCACAGCAACGGTTACTCGCTGGTGCGTGCGATCGTGAAGAAGAAGCGGCTGAAGCTGGACAGGGTCTATCCCGAGCTCGATGCGGAGCGGACGCTTGGCGAGGTGCTGCTCGAGCCGACGCGGATTTATGTGAAGCCGATCATCGAGGTGCTGCACAAGTACAAGGTCAAGCGGCCGATCAGCGCGATGGCTCACATCACCGGCGGCGGGTTGCCGGGCAATCTGAATCGCTCGCTGCCGGGCGATCTGGATGCGAAGCTCAACAAGAAGAGCTGGGACGTCCCGCCGATCTTCGGCTTTTTGAAGAAGCACGGCAACGTCAGCGACGCGGAGATGTATAAGGTCTTCAACATGGGCATCGGGTACACGCTGGTCGTCAGGCCGCACTTCGCCGATGCGATTACGAAGCAGCTGAATCGGGCTGGGGAGACGGTGTATCGGCTCGGTGAGATCGTGAAGGGTAGCGGGAAGGTGAGGATGTCATAAGTAGCCGCCGCGTCACACGCGGGCGGACGATTGTCAGCGTCCGTCCGGCCGGGCGTGGCCCGTCGGCTACGCACCAACTCATACCAGCGTCAACAACTGATCGGCGAGGCTCTGCGCGGCGGACGCCGGGTCGTAGCCGTCATACTTCTTACCCAAGACTTCCGCCGCTTCTAAGACTTTTTCATCGGTGAGCATCTGTTCCATCGCCGAGCCGATCGAGGCGATCTCGTTGATATCTGCTGCGATGCACGCGCCGGATTGAGCTGCTCGCACCGCCACCGCGGTCTGTTCGAGCGACGTCGGCAGCGCCAAGACGGGTAGCCCGAGCTGCAGCGCCTGCCCGGTCATCCCTGCGCCCGCGTGGCAAACGATAAACGCGGCCCCCGCTTGCTTCGCTAGCCAGTCGATCGGCTCGGTATAGAGTTGTATGTTGCTGCCTGTGGCCGCATCGGTTTCCGAATCGCAGAGCTTTGGCGTAAACGCCAACACGGGCAGGCCGGTTTCTGCCAGGAGTTTCAGCGTCGCAGCGCGATGTTTGAACGGCTTGAGGTAGGCGATGACGCCCGGCGTATCTGGGCCGTGCGAACAGGTTGGCCATGGCGGTGCAATACCGGGCTGGCTACCCCAGATGCCGAGGTACTCGGTCTGATCGCGCGGGCCGTGCGGGTCGATCTCCGGGATCGAGAGCATCGGCGACGCATCCGCGCGATCGAACAGTTCGTACAGGTGCTCGATCGGCGGCTGGCCCTGGTCGGCAAGGCAGTTATTGATCGCTTCGACAACGGCAGGTTCGGTGTCGGGGATCGGTCGAGCCTGCCCGGTCAGCCGAGCCTGCAGGTCGGGCATCGGCGAGACGCGCGGCGGCGTGCTCCAGTGATTGCCCAGCCAGACCCGCTTCATCGGCAATCCCAGCGACGCGAGCATCGCGGTCGGTGCGCTGTCCATGACCAGCATCCCCGTCCGCTTCTCAATGAGCACGTCGCGCCAGCGCGATACCGCCTCGCGCAAATGCCCGGGGTCGCTCCACC
>JBMYUK010000583.1:0-1537 GCA_049605275.1 Phycisphaeraceae bacterium | reverse complement strand
AGGAAGTCATCGCCGCGTGCAAATCCGCCAACGGTGGCAAGGGCATCCCGATCCGCATCGGCGTCAACGAAGGCTCGATCGTCGAACGCAAAGACAAGCAGAAGCGGATGAAGGAACTCGGCGGCGTCTTCTCCGACAACAAGCACGGCCACTTTCTCGCCATCATGATTACCAAGCTCGAGGAATACCTCGATATCTTCTACGAAAACGATTTCTACGACATCGCCATCAGCGCGAAGTCACCCGACCCGTCGCTCGTCATCGCGGCCTACACCGAGATCAGCAAGCGCTTCGACCACCCCCTGCACCTCGGCGTCACGCACGCGGGACCGAAGGAGACGGGCACGATCCGAAGCGTCGTGCCGCTCGGGCATCTGCTCGCGTCGGGTATCGGTGACACGATCCGTATCAGCTACGCGAACGATCCGGTGTACGAGGTCGAAGACGGTCTGGAACTGCTCTATTGTTTGGGGCTCCGCGAGCGCGTCGGCGTGGACCTGATCGGTTGCCCGACGTGCGGCCGGATCCAGGTCGATCTGTTCACGCTGATCCAGGAGGTGCGCGAGAAGCTCAAGCCGCTCAAGTTACCGATCAAGGTGGCGGTGATGGGCTGCATCGTGAACGGCCCTGGCGAGGCGGAGGGCGCGGACGTCGCGATCTTCGCCGGCAACCAGCGCGGCATCATCTACGTGCAAGGCCAAAAAGTCGCCAACGTTCCCGAAGCCGAGATCCTCGACCGCCTGATGAAAGAATGCGAGGCGTTCGAGAAGAAGGTCCAAGCCGGCGAAGCCAAGTTGGGTGAGAAGGTCGTCGAGATCGCGCCGCCCGATCCGATCGGCGAGTTGGGCAGCGGCTTCGACAAGATCGCAGCGGGCGAGGTCGAGTCCGCGCCGACGAATTTGACGATTAACGAATCGAACTGACAGCGATACACACCTCACGCTTAGACTTTATCCAAGGAAACACGATGAAAGAACAACTCACCCGCCGCGCGATGCTGACCGGCACCGCCGCCACGACCGCTGCGATTGCCGCTGCAACTGTCCCCGGACAGGCCCACGCCCACCCGCACGTCATGGCCGCGATCAAGCCCGCGATCGAACTCAAGAAGGGCGCGACGATCCTGCTGCAAGGCGATTCGATCACCGACGCCGGCCGCAAGCGCGACAACCTCGACGCGAACAACATGGATGCGCTCGGCAAGGGCTACGCGAGCCTGATCGCCTACCACCTCCTGACCGCTAACAAGGATAAGAAGCTCAAGCTCTACAACCGCGGCATCTCCGGTCATAAAGTGCCCGACCTCGACGGCCGATGGGAACGCGACTGCATCGAACTCAAGCCGGACGTGCTGTCGATCATGATCGGCGTCAACGACTACTGGCACACCGTCGCCTTCGGCAGCAAGTACAAGGGCACGGTCGACGACTACAAGACCGGCTTCAATGCGCTGTTAAAAAGAACCAAAGATGCGCTGCCCGACGTGCAAGAAGAACACTCCATGTGAGGTTCTCGCCACGCCGCCGCACATCGCGAA
>JBMYUK010000582.1:0-1544 GCA_049605275.1 Phycisphaeraceae bacterium | reverse complement strand
TGACACGAGCGTGAGTTGCTCGCGCTGCACCCGTCGCATCGGCTTGAGGTTGATCCACCTCGTCCGCTTACGTTGTTGCGTCAGTGTCACGCGCTTGAGTAAGCTCGGGTCGCGTTCGAAGACGCGGCGGACTTTGGTGGGGTGGTTGCACTGTTGCGAGCGGTGGAGGAGCACGACGTGCCGGGGGTTGCCGTGCGGGCTTTGGTCGCGGATGGCTTGCACGGCGTCGTAGGCTTGTTCGTTGCTGAGGTGGCCGGAGTCGGAGAGGTTTCGTCGGTTGACCCAGACGGGCCTGGATGAGTTCACGGTCATGCGCTGGTCGTAGTTGGATTCGATGCACAACACATCGACGCCGGCGAAGTGGTCGATGAGTTTGCGCGGGGCGTGTCCGAGGTCGGTGGCGAAGCCGACGTCGCCGAAGCGGGTGGACAGGCGGTAGCCGATGGTGCCCTGTCGGTCGTGCTGGAGTCGTGTGGTGGTGGCGGCGACGCCGGTCATGGGCAGAAAGATACCGTCGGCGAAGGGCTCGACGAGGGCGTGTTCAAAGAGGGGCTGGGTGCCGCGAGTGTCGGCGAGTTCGTCGAGGTGCCAGTGGTGGAGGTGCACGGCGACGCGATGTTCGACGAGGGTCTGGACGAGCGCGGGCTTGAAGTGATCGCGATCGAGATGGGTGAGCAAGATCGCGCGGACGTGTCGCCAGCCGAGTCCGGCCTCGTTGAGTTTCTGGGTGGTTCGTCGCTTGCCGAAGCCGGCATCGAGGAGCAGCGCCTCGCGTCGGCCGGTGGCGTCGGTGAGGCGCACGACCGTGCAGTTGCCGCCGGAGCCGCTGCCGAGGACGCAGACGGCGAGTCCGGGTCGCGGCTTGCGCGGTTTACACACGGTCGCCTTTCCACTCGTAAACCCCTGCTGGCTCGTGGCTTGGGCAAAGAGTGCGGGTTGTACGGGTTGGATCGCGGCCATGAAAAACAAAAACCGGGCTTGACTTCGCCTCGGCGTCCGATATTTTTGACACTTCGAACGTGTTTGGCCTGCCTAGTTTAAGCCTTCGCGTTGCGGCACGGACGCCGAAACTCGTAATCATTCCGGATCGTTTTTCGTCCTTTGTCTCCTGGCACGGGCCGATAAGACGCTCCCGACGCGGCTCGCTTGCCTCACCGGCAGGTGTCGTCCGACGTTACCGGAGGCACGCTGACTCGCTCCAGCACCTTTCGGAGGCGTCGAAAGGATCGTCCATGCCCATGCCCATGCCCTCGCCCCGACTCTGTTTCACCGCCACGCTCGCCGCATGCTTACTCGCCCTCGTCGGCTGCCAGGTCGAGCGCAGCGTCGTGACCCCGGCCGAACCCGATTGGTCTTACCACGACGGCAACGACCAACTGTCCAACAACGACGCGTGGGAACAGCTGGTCCCCGCCTCCGCGCTGCTGCGCTACGACGAAGACGCACTCGCCAGCGTAGAAGACGCCGCGGCGGAGTGAGCTTATAGACAGTAGGGATAAGCGTGATGAAGCCGTCGAGCAACGCCTCGACGGACAAACGATCTG
>JBMYUK010000581.1:0-1545 GCA_049605275.1 Phycisphaeraceae bacterium | reverse complement strand
ACTAACCGCCGCGACCACAACCCCGCGCTCACAACCGCAACCCCGCTCACCGATCCCCAAGCGACGCAAACGCGAACGCGATCCCGCACAACCCGGGCAAACCCAATCCGTGCACCGCGTGTGCGCCGTACGATGGTCGCCATGTTTCCGTGGTTCTGGTTTTCGATCCTCGTGCTGCACGCCGCCGTGCTGGTCGTCCACCTGTGGCGCTGGCGTCGCCAACGCGTCCGAGCCGACGTCGTCGCCCGGCCCGAGCAGCACGCCTTCTGCGCCTCCTGCGGCTACGACCTCACCGGCAAAGACGCATCAACGATCGCCGACGTCCCGGTCGACGACTGCCCCGAGTGCGGCCGCGCCATCCGCGACAAGACCGACATCATCGTCCCCAGGCTCGTCAAAAACAAAATGACCCATAAGACCTTCGCGGCCATGGTCGGTTTGCAAGTCTTCCTCGTCGTCATGATGGGTTTTCTTTTCTACGACAAGTACCGAAACCCCAGCCCGTTCCAAGCCTCCAACGCCGCACTCATCCGACAAGCCACCCAGCCCGCACTCCCCGGCCAGACGCTCGCCAACAACTGGGCCTACTTCGAACTCGCCCGCCGACTCACGGGAAACGAACTCTCCACCAGCCAAGCCCAGCAGATCCTCGCACACGCCTTGGCCGTGCAAGCCGATCCGACCCAACCCTGGGACGATCAACTCGGCGACATCATCGAACGCGCCCGCGAACAGGGACTCACGACCGACGCACAGTGGCAGCAATACGCCGCCCAGCCCGGCGTCGTCCAACTCCAAGCCCGCCAACGCATCCACCCCGGCGACCCCGTCGTCCTCCAACTCCAAGCCGACTTCACCAAGCTCCGCGCTTCCGCAGACTTCCGCTCACGCATGGCACCCAGCACCCTCCGCGACGCCGAGGTCCGCATCGTGTCCGACGCCGGCTTGAACGATGGCAAGCCGCTCGCGACCCACTGGACGCAACTCCACACACACCGTGCCGTTCACTTCGTCCCGCGAAGGTCCAACGGCAAGCCGCTCGAGCCGGGCAAGTACCGAGTCGAGGTCGAGACCTATATCGGCCACCCCGACCCCCTGCAAAGCCCAAAGCCGGGCGGCAGCCAGGCGACCGTTCGCCTCGTCGCGACCTTCGAAGTCGTCCCGAACGATCAGCCGCTCCTGATCCCCGTCAAAGACCCCGCGCTCGCGAAACAAATTCAAAACGACCTCCGAGCCGAACTACTCCGTAGCGGCGGGACGCAGATCAAACAGGCGCAGTGGGGCCGTTATCTCTCGTTCTCTCTCAAAGAGCCGAGCGCGCCCGTCGCCGGCAGCTTCGCGGTCACCTCCCCGATCGACGGCCACCTCAACCAGGCCATCTTCATCTTCGAACACAACATCCGAGGCAACACCTGGAACCAACTTACGATCCCCCTCGACGCGTATCAACCGCCGAAGACGGCAAATCCCGATCGACCCTTCGACACATTCACGCTCCGACTCACGCCCAACCCCGATCGGCTCAAGCGCCGGCTCACCGGCTAC
>JBMYUK010000580.1:0-1564 GCA_049605275.1 Phycisphaeraceae bacterium | reverse complement strand
GCGCAACCCAAGGCAACAACTCCAGAAAAGAGGTAAGTTGCAAGCACGTGCACCGAGCATCTTGCGCCGCGCATCCAACCGGAGTCCGCCCATGCCACGTCGCCTCGCCGCCGCCCTTGCTTCGCTCGTTCTGCTTCTCGCGATCTGCCCCAGCGCCGCTGCCGACGACGCAGAGAGGCCCAACTTCATCCTCATCATGTCCGACGACATGGGCTATTCCGATCTCGGCTGCTACGGCGGCGAAATCCCCACGCCCCACCTCGACGCGCTGGCGATGACCGGCCTCCGCTATACCCAGTTCTACAACACCGGCCGATGCTGCCCCACGCGAGCCTCCCTCCTCACCGGGCTCTACGCGCACCAGGCCGGCGTCGGACGCATGACCGGCGACGATAACCTGCCCGGCTACCGCGGCGACCTGTCGTTCAGCGCCGTCACGATCGCCGAAGCGCTCAAGCCCGCGGGATACCGCACCTACATGGCCGGCAAGTGGCACGTCTCGCGACACCTCACCGAGGACAAGCCCAAGTACAACTGGCCACGCCAACGCGGCTTCGACCGCTTCTACGGCACGATCATCGGCGCGGGGTCCTTCTTCGATCCCTGGACCCTCACCCGAGACAACCAACAGATCACCCCCGACAACGACCCGCTCTACAAGCCCGACGTCTACCACTACACCGACGCCATCACCGACAACGCCGCGATGTTCATCACCGACCACGCGAAGAACGCCGAGGCCGCCGCGATGGATAAGCCCTTTTTCCTCTACATCGCCTACACCGCGCCACACTGGCCCCTGCACGCCCTGCCCGAGGATATCGCGAAGTTCAAGGGTAATTACGCGGATGGCTATGCACATTACCGCATCGACCGCTTCGACAAGATGAAGAAGCTCGGGCTGATCGACAAGAACTGGAAACTAAGCCCAGGTGTGGGAGACTGGTCAGAGGTGCCCAAAGAACAGCGCGAATGGGAACAGCGCTGCATGCAGGTTTACGCCGCGATGATCGTCCAGATGGACCGCGGCATCGGCAAAGTCGTGCAAACCCTCAAAGAAACCGGCCAATACGACAACACCCTGATCCTCTACCTCCACGATAACGGCGGCTGTCACGAAAACATGGGCCGAAGGGTCCGCAAAAACCGCGTCGACATCGAAGCCCGCGAGCCCATGGACGCCGACGAACTGCAGACCAAAATGATCCCCGACCACAGCCGAGCCGGACTGCCCGTCCGCCAAGGCAACACCGTCATGCCCGGCCCGTCCGAGACCTACCACGCCTACGGCTGGAACTGGGCCAACGTCTCCAACACACCCTTCCGCCTGCACAAGTCCATGGTCCACGAGGGCGGCATCGCCACCCCGCTCATCGCACATTGGCCCAAGGGCATCAGCGCCCACGGCGAGCTGCGCGAGCGCGTCGGTCACCTCATCGACGTCATGCCCACCTTCCTCGAACTCGCCGGCGCACCCTACCCCCAAAACCACAACGGCCACGCCATCACCCCGCTCGAAGGGCAAAGCCTCGTCCCCAGTTTCGACGCCGACGAACAACCCGAC
>JBMYUK010000579.1:0-1572 GCA_049605275.1 Phycisphaeraceae bacterium | reverse complement strand
GGCCGAGAGCCTGTTCAACGGGGTCGATCTGACCGGCTGGACGGTCGACGCGCCGGCGCTGGATGACGCGCCGGATGGGCCGCAGCCGTTCGTCGTGCGCGACGAAGAACGCACGACGCGCGCGGATTGGTTCCCCGAGTTCGCCGAGCGGCAGGCGGTCGCCAAGGAAACGGCCGAGGCGTTCGGCGCGGTGTGGGTGCCGTTCCAGACCATGTTCGACGACGCCGTCGCTGCGGGCACCCCCAACAAGCACTGGTCCGGCGACGCGATCCACGTCAACGGCAACGGCGCGGCGCTCATGGCGATGCGCTGGCTCAGCGAGACGGGGCTGGCGTAAGCGCTAACGAATACGACACAAGTGTGGGTTCATCAAAAAAGACCGCCGCGATGATGCGCGGCGGTCTTCGTGGTGTTGCGACGGGTAGGATCGATTAGACGAGTTGCGTCTTGCCGGGCACGGGGACGGGCGGGATCTCGCCTTCTTCGTAACTTGGCGGGGTGAGGTCCATCTGCGACTCGTTCATCATCCACTCGAAGTCGATTTTTTTGCCGGTCCATGCGGAGACCTGGCCCATGATGGCCATGAGCGTGGACTCGCCGACGTTCTGCGCCTCGTTGATCGGTTCGCCGGCTCGGATGGAGTTGACGAAGTTGGTGTGTTCGAGGACGAACGGGCTGGTTTTGCTGCGGTACATCTGGATGGGCTTGCCGTTCCAGTCGACGAGGACGGAACGGTTGGAGGCGTTGACGAGCCGTCCCTTGGCGCCGAGGAAGTTGTCGCCGATGTAGCCGTCGGTGCCGGGCGTCTGCCGGGTGTGGGCCTGGAACTGTTCGCCGTTGGGGAACTCGTACATGACGGAGAAGTGGTCGAAGATGTTGCCGTAGATGCGGTCGCGGTAGACCTCTCGTCCGCCGAAGCCGTAGGCGGATTTGCAGGGCCCGCCCATGATCCAGTGCATGATGTCGATCTGGTGGATGACGAGTTGGCCGATCATCCCGCCGGAGACCCAGGAGAACCACCACCAGTTTCGGAGCATCCAGTCCATATCGCTCTCGCCCTCGCGTTGAGCGGAGGGGGTGCGTCCGCCGCCGCGGCAGAAGAACATCGAGCCGCCGGTGATCTTGCCGATGACGCCGTCGTGCACCGAATCGACCGCGGGGCGATAGGCGTCGGAGTGTCGTCGCTGGGTGCCGGCCAAAACGGCGAGGCCTTTTTCTTTGGCCTTCTTCCCGGCGGCGATGAAGCGTCGGACGCCGACGGGATCGACCGCGATGGGCTTTTCGGCGAAGATGTGTTTGCCGGCGTTGATGGCGGCTTCGGCGTGCATCGGTCGCCAGTGCGGCGGGGTGCAGAGCAGGACGACGTCGACGTCGCTGTCGATGACCTTCTGGTATGCGTCCAGGCCGTGGAACATCTTGTACAGCGCCTCGCGGGCGTCGATCAATGTGGTGGAGGTCAAATGAACCTCCTCACGGCGGCCTCAGCCCCGGCCTGGACGTAGCCAGCGGGGGCCTGGGCTGACCAGCCCTCGTTCAGACGCCCGATGTACGGGACGTTGTTGGTGCAGAATA
>JBMYUK010000578.1:0-1572 GCA_049605275.1 Phycisphaeraceae bacterium | reverse complement strand
ACGCGACCGACCCACCGGGCCGATCCCCCTCGGCAGGTTGGCCGAGGCCGTCGGCGTCACGCCCGGCACGGCGACGACGATGGTCAAGCGCTTCGCCGACGACGGGCTCATGCGCTATACCCCGCGACGCGGCGCCACGCTCACCGCCAAGGGCAAACGCGTCGCCCTCGCCGTGCTGCGTCGGCATCGGATCGTCGAGACCTTTCTCGTTGAGCATCTCGGGCTCGATTGGTCCGAGGTCCACGAAGAGGCCGAGGTCCTCGAACACGCGATCTCCGACAAGGTGCTCGACCGGCTCGACGCCCTGCTCGGCCGACCCACCGCCGACCCCCACGGCTCGCCCATCCCCCCCGCTCGCGGCGAGATGCACCCCGTCCCCATGCGACCGCTCTCCGATTGCAAACCCGGTCAGGGCGCCACGATCGGACGCCTGCTCGACACCCACCCCACCTTCCTCAAACTCGCCGAGACCACGGGCCTGACCCCCGATACGCCGATCACAATCACACGCATCGACCCCGTCGCCGAGGCGATCACCCTCCGGGTCGGCCGACGCAAACCCCTGACCATCGGGCTCGCGGCGGCTGACAAAATCCTCGTAACCGTGCCCTAAATCCGACACAGACCGCAATAGGCCACCCCGAGGACGTGTTAAAATACCTCCAGGGATGCGAATATTGGCAAAACTAGCGAATCGGTCGATATGTTCTGCTATAGTGTGCAAAGATAGTGGCGGTCGTTTTGATCGTCCCAAGCCTGCCTGTTCCGCTTAACCGAGGGATCGACACAATGAACAAGACGCTCCACACGACCAAACAACTCCTGATCGCCGGGCTGCTCGCCCTGCCCATGACCCTCGCGACCGGCACCGCGGCCGCCGGCTCCTGCCCCGGCGGGTCCTGCGGCGTTAACCTCGTCGAGCAGGCGATGAACACCATCAATGCCGCCGCGTCCACCGTCGCCAGCGCCGACTTGGAAACCGCCTACGACCGCATCGAGGACGTGCACGAACAGGTCCACGAAACGAACGTCGGCAATCTCAGCCAGGTGCGCGACGGCATCGCGGGCCTGGTCGCTACGCTCCGCGAGCGTGCCGAAAAGGAATTCGACGAAGCTATGAAGTCTTATTGGGAAGGCTATCACGAGCAAGCCCTGACCAAGCTCGAAGAAATCGCTTCGCTCAAGGGCTTGTCCACCGCGAAGAAAGCCTCGCGTGAACTCGACAAAGAAGAAGACCGCGTCGCTTGGCGTGCGGCCAATGAATCCGCCTCCGAACTGATCGGCAAGGGCGCGTACCTCGAAGCCCGCGAGCCATTTAGCGACATGAAGCGTCTGGCCAACCGCACCGACTACACCGAGCAGACCAAGTCCGCCATGGACGATTTCGCCGAGTCGATGCTGCCCGACGTCGAAGCCGCCGAGAAGCTCATCGTTCAGGAGCAATTCGAAGACGCCTACGCGACGCTCATCGAGATCTCCCGCCTGACCCATGCACGCAAGTCGTCGGTCGAAGCCCGTCGTGCGCTTGGTAAAAACGCCATGCTCCCCGGCATGCGTCAGGCCAAGGGCGAA
>JBMYUK010000577.1:0-1576 GCA_049605275.1 Phycisphaeraceae bacterium | reverse complement strand
TCGAGTTTGGAGGAAGAAGCGTTGTCGTGCATGCGATTCGGCAGCGTAACAGGAGCAGATGCGGCGTGGCTTTCCTGAATCAACGGTTGTGGCTAGACTCATTGATCCAGTCCGCGTAGCTCAATTGGATAGAGCAGCGGTTTACGGAGCCGCAGGTTAGAGGTTCGAGTCCTCTCGAGTGCATCGATCGCCGCCGGTGAACGCCGACGGCGATTTTTTATGTCCCGGTTTTGCGAATCGGCCCGCAAGTCGGCGCGGCCAACCGCCGATAGCGGTTGTATGAGCGAGCGGCGCGAGCACACCCGTTTCAAGACCCTGGGGCTGACCACCACGCCCTACGGCGAGGTGATGGACATCTCCGATTCGGGGATGGGCGTGTTCCGCAAGGGCCGGGTCATCTGCGCCGTCGGCGACGACGTCACGATGGTGCTCGGCCACGGTACCGAAGAGATCGAACTGAACGCCCGCGTCGTCCGCGTATCCAACGTCGGGCTCTTCCGCCACGAGATCGGCTTCGAGTTCGTCGGCATAACCGAAGAGACGCTCAGCAAGATCTGGTCGCTGACCGACACCGCCTGCAGCGAGTTCGCCGGGCCGCGTTGCTACCTCGCGGCGTGAGCGTTCGTGCAGCACCCGCACGCTACATCGATGATGCACCAATCCGCTCGCGGGACTCGATCAGGTGATACTGGATCGCGTCGGCGATGGCTTCCCAACTCGCATCGACGACGTTGGTATCGACACCGACGGTCGTGAACATGCGCGTCTCGCGGTTGGGATCGCTCATGCCGACGCCGAAGGCGATGGTGACGCGGACTTTCGCGGCGGTCTGGGCCGAGGGGTTGACGACGCGGACCTTGAAGTCGGCCAGTTGCAGGTCGTCGATCTCGGGGTAGTGCGGCTGGAGGCAGGCGCGCATCGCGGCGTCGAGCGCGTTGACCGGGCCGTCGCCCTCGGCCACGTTGTGCTCGACCTTGCCGTTGACCATGAGCTTGACCGTCGCTTCGGTGGTCGCCTGCTGCTGGTCGTGGCGCGAGATCATGCAGCGGTAGTGATCGAGGTCCCACATCGGCGGCCGCTTGCCGAGCGCGTCGTAGACGAGCAGTTCGTAGCTGGCCTTGGCGTCTTCGAATTGATAGCCCGCGTTCTCGAGATCCTGCACCTTGTTGAGGACCTTGCGTTGGGTGTCTTTGTCGTCGGTGATGCCGAACTTCTCGCCGAGGTCGGCGGCGATGTTGCTCGCGCCCGACAACTCGGACACGAGGATGTGGCGTTGATTACCGATCGACTCCGGCGGGACGTGCTCGTAGCTGTGGGCGATGCGTTGGACGGCGTGGACGTGCATGCCGCCCTTGTGCGCGAACGCGCCGTCGCTGACGTAGGGCTGATTGGGGACGGGTGTCGTGCCGGTCGCGTCGTAGACGAATCGCGCGAGCTCGGTCAGGCGCGTCAGCGCGCCGTCGCGGAGCACTTGACGGTCGTACTTGAGCGCGAGGTTGGCGGCCATGGTGACGAGGTCGACGTTGCCGCAGCGCTCGCCGATGCCGTTGATCGTGCCCTGCACCTGGACGCAGCC
>JBMYUK010000576.1:0-1603 GCA_049605275.1 Phycisphaeraceae bacterium | reverse complement strand
TCTGAGCCCGGTGAACCGATAAGCGATTCGCCTGCCCGAGCGCTGGCGAATCGACGGGTTCTCATCGTCGAGGACGGCACGGACAACCAGCGCCTGTTCAAGTTCTACGTCTCCAAGGCCGGCGCCGAGGTCCAACTCGCAGAGAACGGGCAGATCGGCAAAGACCTCGCGCTCAGCGCTTGGCGCGGCGGTGAACCCTTCGACGTCGTCCTCATGGACATGCAGATGCCCGTGCTCGACGGCTACGACGCCACCGGCCAACTCCGCGACGCGGGATACGAGCGGCCCATCATCGCGCTCACCGCGCACGCCGCATCCAGCGACCGCGACAAGTGCCTCTCCGCCGGCTGCACCGACTATCTCAGCAAACCCGTCGATCGCCACGAACTCATCCGAACGATCGCAAGCCACCTTGACCAATCCCGCACCGCCTGCGCGTAGTCCTGGACTCTATATCTAGGCTCCATCAGAAACGATGATGGGGATAGACAAGAATACCTGCCCGCCGATCATCTGGCGATAGTGATCTATACCAGATCAAATGCAAGATGCTCGAAGTAAACAGCCGCGACGCGCCGCGTCACGGCGATGTTTCGATCTCGATCAAATTGCGAAGTTTCAAAGCGTGACCCGTACAAGTCGGCGAGGCCGCTCTCGTTCATTTCACCGGGCACAGACCGAGTTCGGAGCGTCGGCGATTGAGCCGTTCGAGCGCGGCCGGTTCGTGCCGAAGCAGCTTAATCAGTTGCGACGCGGACACGCCGAGCGCCGTCGCGGCGACGGGCAGTTCGTGACCCACCGACGCCAATCGGTCCAGCGCCTCGGCCAGGAGCGCGGGGTAGTCGTCGTGCGACGGGTTGATCGAGAGCCTGTTTGCCTTGACGCGCGACGACCAGCGGGCGCTCGGCGGCGAACCGGGGTCCATGGGTTCGCGCACCTGCACCGCGAGCTTGAGGCGCAGGCGGAAGATCGCTTGCGTTCGGTTCTGTTCTTTGTGCCGACGCTCGGTCGCGGCGGCGACGATGCCGGTGGGCCGATGCGTGATGCGGATGGCGGTTTCGACCTTGTTTCGGTTCTGCCCGCCCGGGCCGGAGGCGCGACCCGAGGCGACGTCGCAGTCTTTCAGCAGCTTGTCGTCGTCGAGCGCGGCGGGGTGCATGCGTGCGTGGCTCCTGTCTTGCGCATCGACGGCCGCGTCAATCGCCGCGGTATGCGCATACGGTCTTGCCCGTCTCCCACACGCGGACCTCGTCGAGTGTCGCCCGGCCGGGCAGCTTGCCGTCGAGCATCGACCAGACGACCTTCACGATGTTCTCGACCGACGGGTTGAGGTCGGCGAACTCGGGCACGTCGTCGTTGAGGTGTTTGTGGTCGAGCCGTTCAATGCAGCGCTCATCGACGACGGCGTCGAGGTCGGCGGGGTCGAGCGTCTGGCCGTGGTCATCGATCGGGCATCGCGCGGCGACCTCGACGCGGTAGTTGTGCCCGTGGCCGGCGGGGTTGTTGCACTTGCCGAACACTTCGCGGTTCTCCCGGTCGCTGAGTGCCTGCACGTGCAGGCGGTGGGCGGCGGAGAACTCGTAACGCTGTCGGATCAGCACGT
>JBMYUK010000575.1:0-1604 GCA_049605275.1 Phycisphaeraceae bacterium | reverse complement strand
CACCTCGCCGCGCTCGAGCGCCTCGTTGAAGGTCGACTCGACGACCAGCACGATGCTCGTCGCTGAGTTGCCAGGCGCGTTGACGATCTGCACGCTGCCGGCCGCGGCCGAGGGAAACGGTTCGATCGTCGTCGGGCGCAGTTGATTCGTCGGTCGTTCGGACATGGCGTCCTTTCATGCGTGGAGAAAACGCAGAGTGTACCGCGTAGAGCCATGGACAAGCCGCGCCGATCTCTGACAAAGCCGCGCTGACCGCGGGGTATACTCCGCCGATGCGTCGTGCGTGCCTGCTCGTGTTGCTGCTATTGATTCTGCCCGCGTGCCAGCGGCCGCCGATGGTGTTGCCGCTGATGTTCGAGGCCGGTCGGGTCGATGCGTTCTTCGATACCAAGCCATCGCAGCAGACCAATCGGCAACGCCTCTTCTACGTGACCGACCGCCGGTTCGATCCCGACTGCGGCGCGCTCGGCCGATTCACCCGACACCGCAGCGACGGCATCAAGCTCGGCCACCTCGATGTCGCCTTCGGCCCGCCCGACGCCTGGCCCCGCATCGTCGCCGCGACGCGCGCCCAATCCACCGGCCGACGCTACAACCCCACGATCAACGCACTCGTCCGCTACGGCGACATGCCTTGGCACCCCGCCGGATCACCGACGCCCCAGCCGCTAACCGATGCCGACGACGACAACGCGCCGGCGATGCTCCCCGAGCGCCTGTTCATCGAGCAACTCGATCGAGCGGTGCGCGACAGCAGCGGCAAGGAGATCACGATCTTCGTCCACGGCTACCGCAAGGGGTTCGACAACGCCGCGTACACCGCCGCCGAACTCGGGCTCTACACCGCGGGCCTCGGGCCGGTGGTGCTCTACAGCTGGCCGAGCTACAACAGCCTCTACGAATACAGCCACGACCGCGACGCGGTGCGCTACACCACCGCCCACGCGAGACGCTTTGTCGAGTTCCTCGCCGACGAGATCGCCGGCCAGCGTCTCAATGCAACGCGCATCAACCTCGTCGCCCACAGCACCGGCTGCGAGGTCGTCGGCTCGGTCCTCCGCGAACTCGCGCTCATGACCCATGGCCAGCCGCCCGAGGCCCGACGAGCCCGGTGGAAACTCGGCACCGTCCTGCTCGTCGCGCCCGACATCAGCACCGACGTCGCGCGCGAGCGCGTGCTCAAAGAAGACCTCGGCGGGCTCTACGAGCAGATCGTCGTCTACACCTCCGCCCGCGACACCGCGCTCGCCTGGGCCAGTTGGTTTCTCTACCGCGCGCCGCGGCTCGGCTCGCTTCGCGAAAAAGACCTCACCGCCGCCGACCGCTTCTGGCTGTCTAAGGCCCCGAACGTCGCGCTCGTCAACGTCGACAGCCAACCCAACCTCGACCCCATCGATCACTCGCACCACCGCTACTCGGCGGCGACGCTCTCGGACATGCTCCTCGCGCTGCGCAGCGACCTGCCGCCCGACCAGCGCGGGCTTGTGCGCGAGGAGGGTCAACTCATCTGGCGCTTCGCCGACGACTACGCCAAGCGCGTCACCGACATCGCCGCGACGGTCTACCGCCCGGCGTCGGGCCCGATATCGAATGAGTGATCGAAA
>JBMYUK010000574.1:0-1615 GCA_049605275.1 Phycisphaeraceae bacterium | reverse complement strand
GCGCAGCTTGCCGAGCCGATCCTCGACGAGCCCGTGAGCCTGCGTGCCGACCGCGCGACCCTCGTCCAGGCCGGCGACGCGAAGCTTCTTTATCTGGAAGGCGACGTCTCGGTCGTCGTGGGCGGCTACGCGTTCCGCGATCAACAGGCGATCGTCCGCATCGTCCGACGCCCGGGCGTGGGACCGGTGGTGCGCGACTTCGCGATGATGTTCGACAACCCGGAGTCGACCGGCGAGGCCGGCGTGCGCGCCGATGGCAAGGGCCTGCTCGTCACGCTCGCGAGCAGGGGCAAAGTCGAACTCGTCGCGGAACTCGACAGGGCCGACGCGCTGCCCGATCGTCCGCTCGCGACGCGGGCGCTGCAGCGCCTCGCCGAGTACGACGCCCGCCTCAGCCGACCGACGCGTCCCGTGCCCGATGACGCCGGGCTCACCCCCGCGCAGCTGCGCCTCCGCGAGCAGCGCCGCGCCGAGATCGCCGAGCAGCGACGCATGATCGAAGTCCCCGAGCCCGGCCAGGCCCTCGTCGACGACGAACTCATCGATCAACCCGTGCTGCCCGCGCGCGGCGTCGTGCGCTACGGCTCGGTCGAGCGCATCGTCTACCAGCGCGGCGATACCGAAGACGCCGTCATCCTCATCGGCGGCGTCCGCGTGCTCTACGAAGACGCCGACGAGGGACGCGACGTCCTGCTCAGCGCCGAAAAGATCGTCATCTTCGTCGATCAGGACGACAACCCCAACGCCGCCCCGACCGCCCAACTCGACGCCGGCCGGGTCCGCGGGGTCTACCTCGAAGACGGCGCGGTCGTCAGCGACGGCAGCACCACCGTCCGCGCCCCGCGCGCGTTCTACGATCTGCAAACCGACCGCGCGATCCTCCTCGACGCCGTGGTCTACAGCTACGACGTGCGGACCCGCGTGCCTCTCTACATGCGCGCCGACGTCATCCGACAGACCTCGGCCGACAGCTTCACCGCCGAAGACGCCGTCTTCACCACCAGCGAATTCGCCAAGCCCCACCTCTCCATCGGCGCGAGCCGGATCACCCTGCAGCAGGCCAAGCTCGACGACGGCACGACCGAAAGCTGGGTCACCGCAGAGGACGTCACCCTCAACGTCGGCGACACCCCGTTCTTCTACTGGCCCACCGCGACCGTCGAGGCCGGCTCGATCCCGCTCAAGCGACTCGAAGTCGGCTACGAAGGACAAAACGGCGCCGAGGTCCAGACCGCCTGGGACGTCTTCGCCCTCACCGGCATGCGATCGCCCGAGGGCATGCAGTGGCTGGCCAACGTCGACTACCGCGGCGAGCACGGCCTCGCGCTCGGCACCGAACTCGAATACGACATGGACGGCGCACGCGGACAGACCACCGCCTACTTCCTACCCAACGACTCGGGCACCGACGAGATCGCCCGACGACTCAACGTCGGCTTCGATAACGAGACCCGCGGCTTCTTCCGCGCCCAACACCGACAACAACTGCCCGCCGGCTGGGAGCTCTGGCAGGGCCACGGGCGCGGCGGGCCCAGGCTTGACCTCGTGCGCCTTGAGCCACTCCGACGCCCACGAGCTGCAGCCTTCGAGGCCGACGCCATCGACGCCAGCGCCT
>JBMYUK010000573.1:0-1629 GCA_049605275.1 Phycisphaeraceae bacterium | reverse complement strand
AAAGAGGGTCTCCAATATAATATGGCATATTACGCGGCTTATAATATTTGCGTTGCATGTCTTTCCAGATTGACTTGGTCTGCTCTAGAGATTCGAGCGATGGCTCAAGAAGCTCCAGTGATTCTATAGCCTCGCGAAGGGCACGGGCATTTCGGATATTCGTTTCGACCGCAAGTCGTCTACGCCATTGGTCGTTCAGGCTACTCATTTCACGCTCTTTTGATGCGATGTAATCGTCAAGCCAAGGCAAAGACCCTTCGATGGCTGGTCGAGCAAGACTTGGCGAGCTATCAACATCAGACGATCGCTGCGGAGTCGTAGAACTAGCACACGAGCCGCAAAGAATGATCGCCAACGTGAAGCAAAACAAAACGGCTGGCTTAGATTTCATTCAAATTTCCTTCTGAACAACTGTGATTCTAGGAGACCTAAAAGTGTCGGATACCATTAATCGGCCTGTGGTGGCCAGCCCCGGCCTCGGGGGGCCTCCCAGGGCGTTGCCCTGGCGGGTGGGGGTCCAGCCTTTAGTGTACTTTTCGATCCAGCCGAGTTCGGCGAGGATGAGGTTGAGTTTGCGGGAGGAGACGCCGAGGGATTCGCCGAGCTTAGTGGCGGTGAGGGTGGCTCGGCCGAGGGTGTCGGCGGGGTTGTCGTCGCAGTTGGGGCAGAGGTCGCCGAGGTGGCGGGCGTCGCAGGCGGGGCAGGTCTTGACGTTGCCGCGCTGCTGGGCCTTCCAATGTGGGTAGCAGAGGGTGTGGCCCGGGCGTGTGATCGGTTGTTCGCATCCGGAAA
Organism: Phycisphaeraceae bacterium; assembly: GCA_049605275.1. Lineage (GTDB taxonomy): Bacteria > Planctomycetota > Phycisphaerae > Phycisphaerales > Phycisphaeraceae > JAHQVV01. Next base: position 837 of record JBMYUK010000573.1, on the reverse strand, counting down.
CGAGGCAGTGCGTCGGCATGGTGCCAGTATAGCGGTGCGAAGCAGGCGGACGGGGTGACCGTTCGCAAGGGTTACCGAATACGCGCTGCAGAAACGGCGTGGTGGCCTGGCCGGTGGGATTGGGTTGTCGTTGCTGGCGTTGCGCAGGAGGTGTCGCGGAAAAGAGAATAACGGGGTAGACCAGTCATCCCTCGGTTGACCGCGACTGGAATGGGGTGGCTTGGAAGCGTTGAATCAAGCGGCGTTGGGGCGGGCGGGGTTTTGGAGCGGTCTTTCGTCTGGCGGGAGTTGCTGGGCGTTGTCGAGCGTCGCGGTGAAGCGTGGTTTTTGGTGGAGGCGGTGGCCGTTCTTGGCGTCGTAGATGACGCGGTGGATGGCGAGGGTTTGGTCGTCGAGGACGACGGCGTGGGGGTTTCGGGGGCAGTGGTAGGAGCCGGTGTTGATGATGGTCTGGTGGCCGAAGCGCCAGACGCCTGCGCGGTGGATGTGGCCGAAGATGAAGAAGCGTGCGTCGGGTGCGTAGCGCTTCGCGAAGCGTGCGGCGAGCTTGGGCAGGCGGTGCCAGAACCAGAGGACTTTGGCGACTTTCTGCGCGTGGTCGAGTTTGGATGCGATCGGGCCGAGCGGCGTCGGCTCGTGCTCGGCGAGGTGGTCCCACTTTTGGCTGCTGGCGTGGGACGCGGCCATGGCCTGTTGATCGAGCGTCTCGCGATCGAAGCCTTCGAGGTGCGCGAGCGCATCGTTGTGCATCTCGCGGAGTTGGCTGGCGTAAGAGGTCCAGGGCGAGATGGCGGGGTGGAGCATGTCGCCGTGGGTGAGAAAGACTTCGCCGCTGCA
>JBMYUK010000572.1:0-1631 GCA_049605275.1 Phycisphaeraceae bacterium | reverse complement strand
TCGGGCGGCGCGAGCGCGTCGCGGTCGAGCTCAACACCGGCGGGATCCGCATCACGTTCAACGGCATCGCCCAGAGCGAAGGCTCGGTCGGCCAAACCATCGACGTTCAAAACGCCAAGACCGGCGAGCGTTTCACCGCCACGGTCGTCGCTCGCGGCAAAGTCGTCGCCGGCCCACGCATCACCGAAGCGAAAGAAGACTAAAGCATGAAGCCTACCGCCCCGATCACGTTCCTTGCCTGTTCCGCCGCGCTGGTCCTTGCTTCGCAAGCGAGTGCGCAATCGTCGTCGCTGTACACGGCCGACGACGAGCTGCACGCGAGCGTCGCGATCCAGCGATACAGCCTGCCGCAGGATCGTTCCCGCCGCGCGATGCCGGACGTGCACCCGGACGTCCCGCGCTTCAGCGCGTACGTGAACAACCGGCCCGAGCCGCGCGAGTTCATGGTCAACGACCTGGTCACGATCATCGTCCGCGAGTCGTTCGAGAGCGAGATGGACAGCGACAAGCGCACCGAGAAGCGCAGCGAACTCAGCGGCGGGATCACGCAGTTTCCCCGGCTGACGCTGGCGGACTTGATCGACTTGCAGATCCCGCAGGGTACGGCCGGGCCGGCGCTGTTGGAGATGGGCTTTGACCGGCGTTTCGAGACGCGCGGCGATTACGAACGCACCGAGTCGATGACCGGCCGGGTTCGCGCTCGGATCATCGACATCAAGCCCAACGGGATGCTGGTCCTCGAGGCCCGCCGAAGCGTGATCAACGACGGCGAGCAGTCGGTCCTCGTCGCGACGGGCAATTGCATGCCCGAGGACATCTCCGCGGACAACGCGGTGCTCTCGACGCAGCTCGAAAACCTCTTCATCAACAAGCAGCACTCCGGCGACCTCCGCGAGAACAGCGATCGCGGCTGGATCACACAGCTCTTCGACGCGCTGTTTGACTTTTAAGGGTCGACCTGCACTGCCTTGGCATCGGCGTTGCTCCGATGCTCCGCGAACATCCGACGCGTTTTAAGGATTGAAACGCGATCACACGAAGGATTCGAACGATGAACCGACTCAGAACCGTTTGGCTGTTGGCCCTGGCCTTGATGATTGTCGCGCTGCCGAGCGCCGCGACGCAGATCCGAAACGTCGTCACGCTCAAGGGCTCGGAAGAAAGCGTGATCAGCGGCATCGGCGTGGTCGTCGGGCTCAACGGGACGGGCGACGGCGAGTTCGGCCCGGCGCATCAAGCCGTTTTAGCCGCGGTCACAAGGAATCTCGACGCCACCGCGACGCCGCAGAACTTCACCGACGCCGACAGCATCGCGCTGGTCCACGTGAGCGCGACCGTCCCGGCCGAGGGCGTTCGCCAAGGCGTCGATCAGCTCGACGTCACCGTCGCGACCATCAACGACGCGACGAGTCTGAAAGGCGGCGTGCTGCTGGACGCGGTGCTCTTCGCGCCGGGCAAGAACGGTCGGGCTTATGCGGTCGCGTCGGGTAACGCCATGTTGGAGAACGAAGAGGAGAACCCCCGCCGCGCAAAAGTGGTGCGCGGTGCGCACTTCTTTGGTGCGATCTGTGCCGCGGTGTGCACCGGCACCAAACCAATGGCTAGCCTGAAAATCGACTAACCATCGGAAA
>JBMYUK010000571.1:0-1632 GCA_049605275.1 Phycisphaeraceae bacterium | reverse complement strand
ACACCTTCGGCAAGGCCCACGGCGCCAACGAGCAGGAACCCTACATCGGCCCCGAGCCGGATGGCGCTCCGATCGAAGAACAGGGCTTCGGCTGGAAGAACAGCTCGGGCACGGGCGTCGGCAAGGACGCGTGGACCTCGGGCCTCGAAGGCGCCTGGACCAGTAAGCCCACCGAGTGGGACGGCGAGTACTTCGACAACCTCTTCAACTACGACTGGGAGCTGACCAAGAGCCCGGCCGGCGCGCAGCAGTGGCAGCCGAAGGACGACGGCGGCGGCGTGGCAACGATGGTGCCCGACGCGCACGTCGACGGCGTCGAGCACAAGCCGATGATGTTCACCACCGACCTCTCGCTTAAGTTCGACCCGGCTTACGAGAAAATCAGCCGTCGGTTCCAAGAAGATCACGAGGCCTTCGCCGACGCGTATGCCCGGGCCTGGTACAAGCTCCTGCACCGCGACATGGGCCCGCACAGCCGGTTGATCGGCCCGCTCGTTCCCGAGCCGCAGCTCTGGCAGGACCCGGTCCCCGATGTCGATCACGCGCTGGTCGACGACGCCGACGTTACGGCATTGAAAAAGACACTGGTCGAGAGCGGCCTGTTGACGGCCGAGCTCGTCGCGACCGCGTGGTCCGCCGCGTCGTCGTTCCGCGGCACCGACCTGCGCGGCGGAGCCAACGGCGGACGCATCCGCCTCGAGCCGCAGAAGAACTGGGCGTGCAACGACCCGGCGATGCTCGAGAAGACCGTCCCCGTCCTCGAGAAGATCGCCGACGACTTCAACGCCTCGGCCACCGGCGGCAAGAAGATCAGCTTCGCCGATGTCGTCGTGCTCGGCGGTTGCGCCGCGATCGAAGCGGCAGCCAAGGCCGCGGGCAGGGACATCACCGTCCCCTTCACCCCCGGCCGAACCGACGCGACCCAGGACATGACCGACGCCGACGCGATGGCCTGTCTCGAAACCACGGCCGACGGCTTTCGCAACTACCTCTCCGACGACCACAAGCGACCGGCGGAAGAGTTACTGATCGAAAAGGCGCGCTTTCTCACGCTGACCGCGCCGCAGATGTCGGTCCTTGTCGCCGGCCTCCGCGTGCTGGGCGTCACCGAGCCGGGCACCGAGCACGGCGTGTTTACGGATAAGCCGGGCACGCTGACCAACGACTTCTTCGTCAATCTGCTCGACATGACGTACGAGTGGCAGGCCGAAGTCGTCGCCGGCGGCGCGGTTCACAGCAAAACAGAAGAAAAAATCTTCAAGGGCGTTGAACGTGTTACGGGTGAAACAAAATGGACAGCGACCTCGGTTGATCTCGTCTTCGGTTCCAATGGCCAGCTCAGAGCCCTCGCCGAGGTCTACGCCGGTGCCGACGCCGGCGACAAGTTCGTGAACGATTTCGTCGCCGCCTGGCACAAAGTGATGCAACTCGATCGATTCGACCTAGACAAAGCGTAATCCGCGGTCTATAGTTGCTCTACTCGATTGCCCCCGGAAGCTCGGTGCGGCGCCGCAACTGCTGGCGCCCACCGGGTTTTTTTTAGTGAGCTTTCACTGTTTTGTTTAGCGAAACGCGCGGCTTCAGTGCGAAGCGTCAACGATCGTCGACGCGGGACGCTTCGCGTCTCCCGCT
>JBMYUK010000570.1:0-1643 GCA_049605275.1 Phycisphaeraceae bacterium | reverse complement strand
CGGCTGGTCGTCTTGAAAACGGGCTTGGGCTTGAACTCGGCAAGCGGGATTCGCTTGCCTTCGACGATGACCGAGCCTGAGCGGACCTGTCTGCCTTCACGGTCGATTTGTTCGTGGATGGGTCGGCTTTTGTCGCCGCGCCGGTAGAGGCTTTTTTGTGCGACGCCCAGGTCCTTGGCGGTGGCTCGGACGACGGCCGTGCGTGTGCCGCGCACGGCTCGCGGGATCGCCGTGCTTAGGGCCTGATCGACATTGTCGCCCACGTCGCGCAGGTCATCGACGACCAGCTTGAGCGGGCCATCGGCGACGTCGATCTCGGTGCGGAGGGTCATGGGTGTGCGTTAGCCGTTGAGGCCCAGGAGCCAGCGTCCTGAGCCGGGGTCGCTGAGGATGGTCGAGACGGTGAGGGTCACGGTCTCGTCGGGGCGGCGGATGAGTCGGCCGGGCAGCTTGACCTGGTCGGCGTTTTCGGTGACGGTCGGCATGCTGCTCTGCGGGAAACTGATCACGCAGTCGAAGCTGGGCAGGCGGCGGCGTTTGCTGGCGTTGCCCCGGCTGTTGTCGGGGAAGGCGCTGGCGTTGATCGAGGCCTGGATCGTGATGCTGCCGCCGGAGGCGGGCAGGTAAGTGACCTCATCGCCATGGACGGCGGCGTCCATGGGTGCCAGCGCTTGATCGACCATGTCCGAATAAAGGCTCATCGGTTCACTCTTAGGCGGCAGCGCGTGGGCGGGGGACGGCGTGAGCCGACCGCCGCCTCACGCGGCAGCAGCCTCAGTCAAGGGTCAGGCGGTTTCGGTGCCGGCCGGGGCGTTGAGGTCCACATCGACGTAGGTGTCGGACGTGGTGCCGCCGCCGATCTTGCGGCCGGCGAGGAAGTCGCCGGTCGCGCCGGGGCCGGCGATGGCGAGGTTCCCGCTCTCGTCCCAGTAGATCGCGTTGGTCGAGCTGAGGTCGGTGGCCAGTGCTTTCTTGAGGCGGATGGGGCCGCGGGTGATGACCTGCGCCTTGTCGCCGGACTTAAGCCCCTGCGTGGCGTTGAGTCCGGTGACGATGGCGGCGCGGAGGTCGCCAAGCTGGATGACTTCGCCGCTGGCCGCGTCGGCCGAGAGGGTGATGGAGACGGTGGTGTGTTCGCCGCCGAGTAGGGTTGCTTCAGGGGTTGGCATGGTGTTTTCCTTTGGTGGTCCAGGCGTTGGGGGTTGGTTTTCGTTGAGTGCTAAGCCGCGAGCGGCGTTGATTCACGCACGGCGTGTTTAGCTTCCGGGGGCGGGGACGATTTCGGCGTGGTGCATGTTGGCGGCGAGGTTTCGGACCTCGTCGTCGGTCACGTCGTTGCTGGCGGGTTTGAGGGTGGTCGGGTCGATCGCGCCGTCTTTGGTTTGGCAGGTGGCCAGGACGAAGCCGCGCGGGCGCGTGCCGTTGCCCAGGGCGATGGGCTTGGCGATGGCCAGGCCGACGGTGCCGTCGGGGATGGCGGGCGCGTCGGGTTCGGCAGGCGGTGTGTCGGACGGGGCGGCTGGCTCTGGCGATCCGCCCGCTGAAGCGGGCTCCGCCTGGGGGTCCTGCTTGGTCTTGGTTGGTGGGGTTGATCCGGGTTGCTTGGGCATGGTTGGTCTCCGGGGTTGAGGGTGCTGCGTGAA
>JBMYUK010000569.1:0-1644 GCA_049605275.1 Phycisphaeraceae bacterium | reverse complement strand
GCTCGTCGGGTTCTATCAGATGATCTCGGGCGTTCTCACGGCCTTCGACCCCCCGCCGCCCGACGGGGACTTCGAAGTCGTCGGGAAACTCGGCGTCTTCGTCGTCGCTGAGGTTGATGCTGCCGCCGCCGCCGGGGCCTTTACCCGCGGCGTCCATGGACATGATCCACTTGCCGTCGACCTTGGTGAGTTTCTGGGTTTCTTCTTCGGTGTCGCCGTTGCCGAAGGTGATTTTGGACTTGACGGTGGCGGTGTCGCCGTCGATGGTTTCTTCGAGGATTTCGACGGAGGTGATGCCGCCTTTTTCCTTGGTTTCGGCGGAGGCCTCGGTGACCATGGCCTTGAGTTTTTCGTCGCCGAGCATGCCCGCGAGGCCGGGGATGATTTCCTTGACGGTTTCGGAGTCGCCGTCTTCCATGGCGTAGGCGAGGGCTTCGACGGTGTCGCCGGGGCCGTCGCTGCCGCCGCAGCCGACGAGCGCGAACGAGCCGATGAGAAGGAGCGTTGCGAGAAGGTGTTTCATGAGGGTTCCTTTTCTGTGGAGTGTTCTGCGGAGTGTGTCCAAACGGTGGTGAGTGCGTCGCACTGGGTAAAGGCGTCGGGCAGGATGACCGGCCCGTCGACGAGCATCGTCGACACGGAGCGGACGATTGTATCAGGCCAGTCGTGGCCCGCGTGCTGATACGCGAGGTAGACGAGCTCGCTGCAGTACATCCGCCGCGACTCGCCGATGTCGAAGTCGTTGTCGAACGGCACGGCTCGATCCACGCAGGCGCTGGCGAACGCGCACGCGTCGAGCGCGAGCCGGCTCGGACCCGCCGCGTCGCCATCGAGCCGCACGACCTTGATCGCGACGTAGCCGCGGTCGGCCAGGAACATCGCAAGCGGGATGCGCGCGACCCGGTCGCCCGCGCCGCCGTCGCCCGCGCCCTTGGGTGCCGCGTGGATGACGAACAGACCCGCCGGCGTGTTCTCGATCAGTCCGACGTGCGAATACTTGTTGTCGTCGGTGAGGGCCATGACGACGCGGCTGTGCATCGAGACGCCGCCGGCGATGATGATGTCGCCGGTGCGCAATTCGACGCCGTCAGGCAGCGCAATCGGCGGGACGCGCGAGACGTCGGTGGCGGCGTGGACGCGATAGACCACGATCGCCGCCACCGCGACGCACGCGAGCGCGATCGCCGATGCGATGCGCTTGGTGCGTGTTGACAGTCGGGGTCTTCGCGCGATGTTCATAGCGCCGATTATACCTTTCGTGGGGTTGTCAGGATTGGGGATCGCGGGCCATGGATTCGTAGCGTTGGGCGTAGTCGGCGTGCATGCGCTCGGCGGTGAAGCGTTGTTCGAGTCGCTCGCGACCGGCTTGGCCGAGGGTGCGTCGGACGTAGGGCGCGTTGTCGAGCAGCGTGCCGAGGGCGGTCGCGAGCGCGTCGGGGTCTTGGCTTGGGACGAGCAGGCCGGTCCGCCCGGCGTCGACGACCTCGGGGTTGCCGCCGACATCCGTCGCGACGACGGGGACGCCCGCGGCCATCGCTTCGAGCAGCGCTGACTGGGTCTTGGGTGAGGCGCGATTGATCTCGTCGGCGAGCAGGACATTGCTGAACACCGGCCCGGGACGGAACTCGAACGCATCGCTCGACC
>JBMYUK010000568.1:0-1650 GCA_049605275.1 Phycisphaeraceae bacterium | reverse complement strand
GCCGACACCTTCCAAGCTCTCGCCGATCAGGCTCAAGGCCCGACGCTCGTCCCCGTCTACCGCCGGCTGTTCGCCGACGCGCTGACCCCAGTCCTCGCCTACCGCCGGCTGGTCAGCGGCGACGACCGGATGGCGCCGAGCTTTCTCTTAGAGTCCGTCGAGGGCGGCGACCGTGCCGCGCGCTACAGCTTCCTCGGCGCTCAGCCCGAGAGGGAGATCGTCGCCTACGGCAAAGACGTCGAGGTGCGCAGCGCCAACGACCCGGCGAACCATCGCAAGTTCACCGCCGACGACCCGCTCAAGGTCGTTCAAGAGCTCTCGAACGATCTGCCGTTGGCCAAAGTCGACGGCCTGCCCGATTTCACCGGCGGCTGGGTCGGCCACGCGGGCTATGACGCGGTTCGCTATCTCGAAGGCGAAAAACTCCCGCACCCGCCGACCGACGACCGCGGCCTGCCCGATCTGCACATGCAGATGTACCACGACGTCGTCGCGTTCGATCACGTGCAGAAGTGCGTGCTCGTCATCACGCACGTCGAGGTGAACGACACGACGGCCGCGGACCAGTGCTACGCCGCGGCCAACGCGCGGCTGGACAAACTCGTCGATCGTCTGACCGCGCCGACGGTGACCGCCGAGGCCGACGGCCCGTTGTCGCCGGGGCACATCGACCTCGCGTCGGCGCCGAGGGCGCTTCACGAATCGAGCATGGGCGAGGGCGGGTATCAGGACGCGGTCGTCAAAGCCAAGGCATACATCGCGGCGGGGGACATCTTTCAGGTCGTCCCGAGCCAGCGTTTTCGGGTGGAGACGAAGGCGGATCCGTTCGACGTCTATCGCGCGCTGCGCGTGGTGAATCCGTCGCCGTATATGTTTTATCTGCAGATCGAAGGCGGGGTGCTCGTCGCGTCGAGCCCGGAGATCCTGTGTCGCGTGAAAGACGGCCGAGTGGTCAACCGCCCGCTCGCCGGGACGCGCAAGCGGGGGGCGACCGAGGACGAAGACGAATCACTCGAGGCGGAGCTGCGCGGCGATCCGAAGGACGTGGCCGAGCACGTGATGCTCGTGGACCTCGGGCGAAACGACGTGGGCCGGGTCGCGGAGCCGGGGTCGATCGCGCTGCCCGAGGTGTTGATCGTCGAGCGGTACAGCCACGTGATGCACCTGAGTTCGACGGTGACGGGCAAACTGCAGTCGGGGATGACGTGCTGGGATGCGCTGCGTCACACGCTGCCGGTGGGGACGGTGAGCGGGGCGCCGAAGGTGCGTGCGATGCAGATCATCGACGAGCTCGAGCCGGTGAAGCGCGGGCCTTACGCGGGGGCGGTGGGCTACGCGGACTTCGCGGGGAACATGGACATGGCGATCGCGCTGCGGACGATGGTCGTGATGCCGGGTGCGTCGGCGGGGACGTGGCGGGTGGACATCCAGGCCGGCGCGGGGATCGTCGCGGACTCGGACCCGCAACTCGAACACGAAGAGACGGTGAACAAGGCGGCGGCGCTGGCGAAGGCCGTCGATCTCGCCGAGGCCGCGTTTCTCTGAGACGACAGCGATTCACGCGTCGTTCGTCCGCGCGCCGATAATCTCATCATGGCCACCGACGTCGATACCATCCTCAAGCTCGAAGTCCCGCTCATCGTGACCGTC
>JBMYUK010000567.1:0-1663 GCA_049605275.1 Phycisphaeraceae bacterium | reverse complement strand
CAAGGCCACCCCAACCAAGGACCGCACGATGTCCAAACGATCTCACAAGAAGCCAACGCCGAAACGTCGACTGCGACACCTGCTCGCCGCGGCGATCGCCGTGCCCCTGCTCACGGCGGTGCCATCGCACGGCGTCTACGCACAGGCAAGCGACGGCGAGGCCAGCAATCGCACGGTCCTCGAGATCGATCGCCGCGCCAAGCATCTTTACGACAAAGCCATCGAACTGATGGAGTACAAGCAATACGAGCGCGGCCTCGCGATGCTCGACACCGTCATCCGCGATAATCAGGGCAACTTGCTCGGCTATCGCGCCCACATGGCCAAGGGCCGACACTACCTCGACCAACGCAACAGCAAAGAGGCACTCAGCCACTTCCTGCTGCTGTCGCGCGTGCTCGCTCCGATGCCCGGCGAGACGCCCGAGACCGAGATCACCGATCTCTATCACGAGTCGCTCTTCCAGTCAGGCTTCGCCTATTACCAGTCCGGTCAGTACAACGCCGCTTTCCCGATGTTCCGCCAACTCACCGAAGTCGCAGGCAAGAGCCATTGGGCGAATAAAGCGTATTACTACATCGGGATGAGCCACTACAACCTCAAGAACTGGAACAAAGCGATCGATGCGCTCTCGCTCGTCGGGACCGAGGTCGAAGACACCGAAGACGATCAGATCGGTCGCATCGAGATCGGACAACGCTTTTACGCCAAGATCAGCGACGCGGACATCCCGGTGCTCCGAAAGATCGGCAAAGACGTCAAAGCCAGCGTCGTCGTCAGCAGCGGCGACACCGAGGTGCTCATCGGCGTGCCCATCGCCGGTAAAAAGAACGAAGCGCTCACCTCCGCGCCGACCGAGATCGGCTCGCCCAAACCCAACGACGGCGTGCTCCAGATGGTCGGCGGCGACACGCTCACCGTCACCTACCTCGATGACAGCACGATCGATGGCGCGAAAGACGTCGAACGCAGCGGCAAGGTCCAGGCCGTGAGCACGGGCACCGTCGGCTTTTTCCTCGGCGACTTCTCGACGCCCGCTTACATCGCCTTCCCCGGCCAACCCCAAGCCTTGCTCTTGCGGGACGCCGACCTCGATACATCCAACAAAGCCGAGTCGGTCACCGTCACGGTCCGCTCGCTGTATAAGGTCGCCGCGTCGGAAGCCGCGGAAGAAGACGCCGAAGACGCGCTGGACATCTTCGACATCGCCGAGAGCGACGAAGACACCTGGCGAGAACGCGACCGCGTCACGCTCACGCTGACCGAACAGGGCGAGGGCAACACGATCCGCACCGGCGTCTTCACCGGCAAGGCCACTCTCGCGCCGCTCGGCGAGGCAACGCCCGACGCAACCGACGACATCCTGCACTGCGACGAACTCGACGAACTCGAAGTCACCTACACCGACAGCGTCCATCTCTACGGCGAAAACCCGCGCACCACGATCTCGCGGATCAAGGTCTCCGGCTCGGTCAATGCCGGGGTGACGGCCGATCAATTCGTCGTTTTCGAAGCGGTGCTCAAAGCACGCAAAAACTCGGTCGAAGCCGAAGCGCTCAAGGGCCTCGGCGAGATCTATAAAGACATGGGCCTTGACGAACGCGCAGCCCAGCGAGCCGACGAAGCGCTGAAAAAAGTCAACGAGATCATCCTCGACCGCGAC
>JBMYUK010000566.1:0-1664 GCA_049605275.1 Phycisphaeraceae bacterium | reverse complement strand
CGGGTATCGGGGACAAATCGGGATCCGCCATGATTGCCGAGCCGAGCTGTTCCCCGTCCATATCCGGCATCTGGTGGTCCAATAGGACGACTTGAAAAGGCCTGCCCGCCGCGGCCTCGCCGTTTCTCTTCGGCCTGCCCTCGGTGACCGGCGCGAGCCTCGACCCCGCACCCCGACGCCTGGTCATCGTCTTCTCGCCCAACGGCACCATCCCCAACGCCTTCTGGCCCGACACGCCCGGACCCTTCGGCGACGCCCCGCTCAAGCCGATCCTCCAGCCGCTTAGCCCCTTCAAGCACCGGCTCACCACCGTCAGAGGCGCCTGCAACCGCGTCCGAGGCGACGGCGACGGGCACATGCGCGGCATGAGCTGCCTGCTCACCGGGCACGAACTGTTTCCCGGCAACATCCAGGGCGGCGGCGGCAAGCCCGCGGGCTGGGCCAAGGGCATCAGTATCGATCAGGAGATCAAAAACTCCTTTCAGTCGCGAGATGACTCCCGCACCCGCTTCGGCTCGCTCGAGTTCGGCGTCGCCGTGCCCAACCGCGCCGACACTTGGACGCGGATGTGCTACGCCGGACCCAACCAGCCCGTCGCCCCCATCAGCGACCCCCGCGCCATGGTCGACAAGCTCTACGGCGAAACCAAGGACAAGGCCTCGCTCCTGAGCATCATCGACGGCGTCAAGGACGACCTCGCCCGGTTCTCCGGCAACCTCAGCCCCGAAGACCGCGACATGCTCGAGCGACACCTCCAGGCCGTCGCCGACATGCAGCGACGCCTCGAGCTCGCCGACGCCAACGACTCGCGGCATCACCCCGTCCCCGAGGTCGATCCCGAGATCGAACTGGTCAACGACAACACCCCCGAGGTCTCGCGCATCCAGATCGACCTACTCGTCAACAGCCTCGCCAACGACATGGCCCGCGTCGGAACGCTGCAGTACATGCGCTCGGTCGGGCAGGCCCGCATGAAGTGGCTCGACGTCGAAGAGGGGCACCACGGCCTGAGCCACGAGCCGGACAAAAACGACGACGCCCGCGACAAACTCATCCGCATCAACACCTGGTTCGCCGGCGAACTGGCTTACCTCGCCGACCGACTCGCCAACACCCCCGAGCCCGGCGGCGTCGGCGGGTCCATGCTCGACAACACCCTCGTCGTCTGGACCAACGAACTGGGCAAGGGCAACAACCACACCCTCGACAACATCCCGTTCGTCTTGATCGGCGGCGAAAACGCGGGCGTCAAGCAGGGCCGAGCCATCGACCTGGACAAGACCCCGCACAACCGCCTGCTCATGGCCCTTGCCAAAGCAATGGGACACGACCTGGGCACTTTCGGCCTCGAACGCTTCAGCGAAGGCGGCCCGATCGACCTCACCGCGTAAACGCCGCCGCGCAACCACGCGCGTTCCAATGCCCGCGACAGGATTCGAACCTGTGACCTGCGCTTTAGGAAAGCGCTGCTCTATCCTGCTGAGCTACGCGGGCCTGCTGGGCAATTCTACAACGACCGGGAGGGCGAGGCTCCTGCCGAGCCGGGAGTGACAGAAGACTTGCGGTTCGGCAGGAGCCTCACCCTTCCGAAAACCGACTTTTTACACATTATCCGAATGACGGACCCATACGGGGGTGATACCTTGCTTATATGGATGGCTCGA
>JBMYUK010000565.1:0-1668 GCA_049605275.1 Phycisphaeraceae bacterium | reverse complement strand
ACCCGCCCATCAACCGGTTCGATATTCGGAGATTGTTCCATCTCCCCCTTTATCGGCGTAACGGGCCGCTCGATTTAGACGGTGCATCGGCCTTCAGCGGCAAGCCGAGCGGGTCGATATCGCTTACGGCGCGATGCGCTGGAGGCCTATGAAGCGGAACATCTTGACATCCAGGTTGCCCAAACGGCGGGCGGGTTCGCGCGGCGGCGCTTTGTCGTGGCCGTATTGGGCTGCGTTTGCGCTGCTCGGCGCGGTGACTTACTCGGCCGGGGTGTGGTGGTTCGCACAGTCGACCATCCGGTTGCAGCAGGCCGACGCGGTCGCTCGCGTGGAACTGCTGGCCGATAACCTTTCGTCGAGCATCGGGACGCTGCTATCCGGCGGCGACCTCGACGCGGTTCGGCATCTCATGAGTGAGGCCGGCGAGCAGCAACAGCTCGATGCCTGTCGGCTGACGCTCGCCGACGGCAGACCGCTCGTCGATGCGAATCTCGACAAGCCGCAGCTCACGGTCATGCCCGCGAGTTGGCCCAAGGATCAAAGCGGCGCGCCCGACACCCGCGTGGTGAACGGCACGATCTATGTCGATCGCGTCGTCTCCGTTGCCGACAAGGGACAATCAACGCTCTCGCTCACCCGATCCATGCCGGCGACGGCCGCGTTCGTGCAACCGATGCTGCCCGGCGCAGCGATGATCGGATTGGCCGGGCTCGGCGGCGGGGCGCTCTTGTTCCGTAAGATGCAGCGCCGCCTCGCCGTACTGACGCTGATCCGAGGCGCGCTCCGCGACGCCGGCCAGGCGACGCCCGACCTCGGCGCGCTATCGGTCAACCCCGAGTGGGGCGCGGAAGCGGAGGGCTGGAACAGCCTGCTCGCGATCGTGAAGGCCAAGCAGGACGCAGACACCGAGCAGACGCTCGAACAACTCAACACGAATAGCGGCGGCGGCTCGCTCGAAGCCGCCTGCGAAGGCCTCGGCTACGGCTTGCTGCTCGCCGACACCCGAGGGCGTCTGCTCTATCACAACAGCATAGCCGGCATCTCGCCGCTGTTGAACGAGTCGCCGACGCACGGCGCCGACCTCCCCGAACTCATCGCAGACCAATCCCTACGCGACCTCGTCACGCAGGTCCTCTCCGGTTCCGGGCCCGGCCGCATTACGCACGAGATCACGCTCGACGGAGGCGGCGACGCGAACACGATGCGCGTCACACTCCGCCGACTCAGCGACACCGGCGGCCTTGTCATCACCATCGAAGACATCACCCAGCAGCGCATCGCCGAAGCGTCGCGACACGACTTCGTCAGTCAGGCGACCCACGAGTTGCGGACCCCGCTCACCAACATCCGCCTGTACGTCGAGACCGCGCAGACCGACGGCGAAGACGACAAGGAACTCCGCGGCGAGTGCCTGAACGTTATCAGCCGAGAGTCGCAGCGGCTCGAACGGCTGGTGAGCGAGATGCTGTCGGTCTCGGAGATCGAGGCTGGCTCGCTGACGATACGAAGGGACGACGTCCGGCTCGACCAGCTGTTCAAGTCGCTGCAGCAGGACTACACCGCGAACGCGTCGAAGAAATCGATCGAGCTGCGCTTCGATCTGCCCCCGAAGCTGCCCGCTATCCGGGGCGACCGCGACAAGCTCGCCATCGTCGTGCAGAACCTGCT
>JBMYUK010000564.1:0-1670 GCA_049605275.1 Phycisphaeraceae bacterium | reverse complement strand
AAGGCAATATTGAAACCACAGATCCACACTCATTCACACAGATGATTGATATCTGTGTTTATCCGCGTGCATCCGTGGTTAAAACTGCCTTGCTACTTCTTCTCAACCTGATACCGCGGGAAGAGCGGGTCGCCCTTCTCGATCGGCGTGCCGGGCTCCAACTGCCCCCACTTCACCCACGCGTCGAGGTCACCTGTGCCGTTGTCCTTCAGCTGCTTTGCATAATGCCCGAACCCAATGCGATGCCAAAACGCTTCGCACTTATCGGGAATAAAAGGCCAGAGCAAGACCGAAGCAATCCTGAGCGCCTCGGCACAGTTGTAAAGAATCGTGGCGACTTGGTCGGCATTCTCATCCCAGTCTTTCGCAAGGGAGAACGGTCTTTCTTGCTCGATATAACTATCTACCTCGGTAACAAGCCTGAGACCTGCTGCAGATGCACGCTCAAGTCGGTTCGAACCCAAAGCTTCGAAAAAATCATCAAAACTTTGATTAGCTTGAACGACTAAGTTGATACCGATTAGACCATCGGTTCCCTCCGCGTCCTCCGCGCCTCCGCGGTTCAATTCTGGAACGACGCCCTCAAAATACTTCCCGATCATGTTCGACACGCGCGAGCAGGAGTTGCCGAATGTGTTCGCCAGGTCGCTGTTGTAGACCTCGATAAACAAGTCTGGCGAAAACGCCGAGTCCGTCGTCCCCAGCGGGCCGCGCGTGGCGAGGAAGTAGCGCAGCGCATCGAGGCCGAACTCGTCGACGTAGTTGTCGATCGCGGCGGGGTCGAGGAAGTTGCCTAGCGACTTACTCATCTTCTCGCCGGACTCGCTGACCCAGTAGCTGTGCGAGTAGACGAGTTGGTTCTGCTGCACGCCTTCGCCCCAGACCCATTCGTAGCCGGCGCATTTACTCAGCGCCATCTGCAGCGCCGGCCAGATCGCCGCGTGAAACCACAAGATGTCTTTGGCGATGAAGTGCGTCGCGCCGGATTCCCAGTAGTGCCGACGCTCGTCGTCATCGACGTAGGTGAGGTAGTTGAAAAGCGCATCGATCCAGACGTAGATGGTCTGCTCGTCGTCGCCGGGCACGGGGATCCCCCATCCGCCCGAGCCGGTTCGGCTGATGGGGATGTCGTTGGCCTCTTTGATGCGGTTGACGATCTCGTTCTTCCGGGCCGCGGGCTGGACGTAAGGTTTGTCGGCCGCGTCGCGTCGGTCGTAAAACGTCAGAAGGTCGTCGCGATACTTTTCGAGTTTGAAAAAGTAGTTTTTCTCGGTTTTTTTAACAAGCGGCTTACCGTTGACTTCGGACTTGTAGTCGTTGTCCTTGGCCTTATTTTCCGGGACGTACTCTTCCTGGCCGGCGTCGTACCAGCCGACGTATTCGCCCTCGTAGACGTCGCCGGACTTCAGAAGCGCCGCGACGTATTCGATGACTTTTTCTTTGTGGCGGTCGCTGGAGGTGCGGACGAAGTCGTTGTTCGTCATCTCGAGTTTCTCGAACACGCCCTTGAACGCCGCCGCGTTTTGGTCGGCCCACTGCTGCGGAGACAGATCGTGCTCGGCCGCCTTGTCCGAGACCTTGGCCGCGTGCTCGTCGACGCCGGTGAGGAAGAAGGTGTCGTCGCCCTTGAGCCGGTGATACCGCGCGACGACGTCCGCGACCATCGTCGT
>JBMYUK010000563.1:0-1674 GCA_049605275.1 Phycisphaeraceae bacterium | reverse complement strand
CTCGGGGCAACGCGTCTTCTGCGCGACGAATTCGCACTCCATGTTGATAGTGGCGACGATGTCGAATTCGTACTCTGTGTTTTCGCGCTGCACAGGCTGTAGCCCGAGCTTTTCGATGTGGAGCGCGGTTTGTTGTGTTTTCCGCATGGTTTGGACGAGGATGGAGAGTGGTGCGAGGTCTTTGCCGACGAGTCCGATGGTGAAGTCGTTGTCGTTGGCGTCGAGTCCGTGCGAGGCGAGTCGGATGTCGTGGGCGTGGTCGCCTTCGCCGAAGCCCATGCCGATGACGCCGTGCTCTTTGAGGATGCTCATTTGGGTGTCTCGGTCGAGTCGGCTGAACTCGCCTTTTCTTCGGAGGGGGTACCAGACGGCCCATGGCCAGGCGGGGTTGGTGGCGTGTCGGATGGGTCGTTCGATGAGGGTTTCGACGAGGTCGTGTTCGTAGCCGAGGGAGTAGGTTCGGCCGAGCATGGTGTAGTCGTGGTTGAGGACGGGGTCTTCGAGGGACTGGACCATGGGTCGAACTTTTTCGACGAGGTCTGCGGGGTCTTCGGTCCAGGTGAGCAGTGCGCAGGAGGTGGGGTCGTTGACATCTTCGTAGATGGTGGCGTTGAGCCGGTGGGTCTGCGCGGCGTCGATGAGTTCGCCGGGGTCGGGGCAGTAGGCGAAGGCGAGCAGCTGCATGTAGAGGCGTCGATCGGTGGCTTGGCCGGCGGCGCCTTTTTCGCGGATGTCGGGAGCTTTGACTTGGGGTCGTTCCATGGTCGTACCTTATGCGTGGGCGCGGAGGATCGCCACCGCTGCGGCGGCCGCGGTCTCGATGCGGAGGACGTTGGCGTTGAGTCGCCAGGGGGTGAAGCCGGCGTCGATCGCCTGGTCGCGTTCGGCGTCGGTGAGCCCGCCTTCGGGCCCGATGAGGATGCGGACGCAGCGAGCGGATTCGAGCCTGGTCGCGAGGTCGTCGAGCGGCGCGGCCGAAGGGTGGGCGACGAGTCGGAGCTCGGCTTCGCAGTCGAGGGCCTCGGCGAAGGGGGTTGGTTGATCGATGGTCGTGAAGCGGGCGCGGCCGGACTGTTTCGCGGCCTCTGCGGCGGCCTTGGCGAAGCGTTCGAGCTTGTGGTCGCGGGGGTGGACGACGCTGCGTTCGGTTTGGAGCGGGATGAGTCGATCGACGCCGAGTTGGGCGAGGTCGTTGATCATGGCGTCGGCGCGCGGTCCCTTGGGGATGGCGGTGGCGAGTTCGATGCGGGGGCGTGGCTCGGGGAGGTGTTCGATCGCGTCGATGTGGCAGCGGGTGTCGCCGACGGCGACGGAGAGGAGCGTGGCGGCGGCGCGTCTGCCTCGGCCGTCGATGAGTTGAACGCGCTGGCCGACCGATAACCGCAGGACGCGGGCGGCGTGTCGGGCCTGGTCGGGGTCGAGGGCGACGTCGTGTCCGGGTGAATCGGGCAGCGGGTCGCGGATAAACCGCGGGCCGAGGTCGCTGGCGGGGTTGTCGGGGTGGGGCGAGGCGATGGCGTTGGGCTCCGTGGCGGGGTATTGGTTCGCGGTTCCGATAAGGTTATCTTTGGGCGTGCTCGCGTGCCGATGCGGGCGTGTCGATAAGTCTTTTGACGCCGGCCGATCGTCGCCGCCCGGACCCTTGCGCCCCGTTATGACCCCGACCCCCCCGCC
>JBMYUK010000562.1:0-1679 GCA_049605275.1 Phycisphaeraceae bacterium | reverse complement strand
CCCATGACCGAGACCTTCATGGTCTTGATCGGGTTGTACTGGTAATGCACGGGCGACGCGGGGCAGGCCATGTTGTAGATCTGGTCGACCTCCAGCGTGATCGGGAGGGTGATGTCGTGCCGGACGAACTCGAAATTGGGTTTTTCGAGGAGGTGTCCGATGTTGTGCTTCTGGCTGGTGAAGAGGTTATCGAGACAGATGACGTCGTGGCCCTGATCGACCATGCGTTCGCAGATGTGGCTGCCGAGGAAGCCGGCGCCGCCGGTGACAAGGATTCGTTTGTGCTGGCTCATGACGGTGTCGGGTCTGGGGTCTTGGGTTTGCGTGTGCTGTACGAGCAGTTTGGTAGCCACAAGGCTTAGTCTATTGGTCGGTTATCGCGGGGTGAGGCTGCACCCATGGGGTGAGGTTTGATGGTGTTCGCAGCGGGTCGGTCGGTTGTGGTGGGCGCAACGCCTGATAACGACCGCCCGATTAGCTGGGGACACCCTGCGTTAATCGCCGGGCGCGGGCTCGACCGTCGCGCCGCGTCGCACGTCGAAGCTGACCATCTGGCCGATGGAAAAATCTCCGGCTCGCTGCGGGGCCATGGGCGTGACGACGACGCTCGGGCCGGCCTTGACGTAGACCTCGTTGTTCGCGACGTTTCCGCCGATGACTCGGCCCTGGATGCGGCGCGGTCGGCCGTGGACCGGCTCGATGTAGCGCCCGCCGGCGGGGATGACGTCGATACGAAGCGCTTGAGCGCGGATGATCGCGTCGAGTTTGTCGCCGACTCGAGCCGATAATCCCTCGCCGGCAACCAGTCGGAGGCGGTAGTCGGTGCTCGGGACGCGGAGTTGGAGATAGTCGTCGGCGACCTCATCGACCACGCCGGTGACGATCGGCGGGACGGTCGGGCTGCTGGGTGCGGCGGCTTCGCTCATCGATGGATTCCTGATCGGGATCTAAGACGCTTAGCATACCGCGCGGGCCGTTCGCCCACGCAACCTCGTCGAAGCGGCAGCGGATAGAATCAACGGCTCGTCCCGTCCCACGGAGCCTCGCCTTGACCGGCCCGGCCATCAACAAGACCTACGCGACCCAGAAGCTCACCACCGCCTACCCGCACGTGGGCCTGATGGACGTCAGCGACCGCGAACTCTGGATCGCCAAGAAAAAGCTCGGCCAGGACCCCTCCCGCTGCAGCCACGCAAGGCTCCTCGCCGCCACCCCCGGCAACATGGCCAGCGCCGACAAAGACCGCTTCCTCTGCTACTGGTTCCACCACCCCGACAACGCGCCCCAACTCACCCTCGGCTCCGTCGCCACCGCCTCCATGTCCGTCCACGGCTACCCCATCGAATGGCAGGAAGCTCACCTGCTCATCCGACTCGATCCGACCTGGGACATCGCCAACCAGTGCCTGGTCAAATCCACCGATACCCGCAAGATCGATCGCAACATCGATCAGCAGTACAACTGGGGCGAACAGATCTTCAACCGCTACCGACAACTCAAAAAAGACCACCCGCTGAGCTGGCACCTCGTCGGCCCGCGGGCCAAGGATTCGCTCTTTTACGTCGAGCGTGTAGAATAACCTTAAGAATTGAGAATATGCAGAACTGCTCTCTGCTATTTAGTAGCGTGGACAAGGAGTACGTCACCGCCTGCCTGGCCCGCGAACCCCAAGGGGTGCT
>JBMYUK010000561.1:0-1687 GCA_049605275.1 Phycisphaeraceae bacterium | reverse complement strand
TCTGCAGGTATTTGAACGAGCTGACAAGGATGTGAGCGAGGTCGAAGCCGGCCCCGGAAGTATCGCGGTGCGTCTGCGCGGCGGACTTGCGCCGCTTCGAGGGGACTCTGTGTAGGTCGAAGTCCTGCATCGGGGCTTGGACGAGTTTGGCTTGGACGCCCTTGTTTTTGAAGCGTTTGCGGGCGAAGTCGAGCATGCCTTTGGAAAGGTCGACGCCGGCGACTTGGTGGCCGCGGGTGGCGAGTTCGGCCATCAAGCGGCCCGAGCCGCAGGCGGGTTCGAGGATGTGGAGGGACTGATATGATTCGGACCCCGTGGCGTCGCTTCGTGAAGCCGAGGGCTTCTCTGGCTTAATGAGCGTGTTGTGTTTGGCGTAGCACTGCTCGAGGAAGGTTGCTTCTTTCTCAGTATCGACGTCGAAGACGATGTCGTAGTAGACGGGCGTTTCGTACCAGTCGAAGGGCTCGTAGGTGGGCATGGCGGTAGCTTACTTCGATTCGCACGGGACGCTTCGCGTCACCCGCCACACCGTGCTATGGACGCCGCGGTTTGTCGTCGTCTTCGATCGCGTCGAGGGCATCGAGGGATTGTTGCTCGACGAGCGTGTCTTCTTCGAGGAGGCGTTCGATGGTTTTGGCGTTGTTTCGGCCGTACTTGAAGAGGACGACCTCGCACATCTTGCATCGCCAGGCGAGCAGGCGGTTGGGCCGCATGATCGCGTGCGTGCCGGGCAGATCCTCGGCGAAGTGCGACGCGGCTTTCCCGTCGCCGCGGATAAAGTGCATCCCCCTGGATGTCGGCAAAAACCCCGTCTGCATCAGAGCGTGGCAGTGCGGGCAGCGTATGGGATCGTGGGTTTCGGACATGCTTGGTTTTGTCCACAGATTTCACAGATGGCACAGATTCAAGACACGAGTCGCCGGTACTGCAAGGACGAACTACCAAAGTTTAGGAGTAAGCCCACGTGTAAACCTGTTGCCTTGAGATAGTTGATGGCTTGTGATTCTTACACACCCGTTAAGCCATTCATCGCTTTGCACTCGACAATGACTTGTTCATAGCAGACGAAATCGGCAAAGTATCGTGTTTGCAACTGCCTGCCCTCGTAGTCGATTGGTAGCAAGACCTCTCGTTCGAATGGGATGCCGCGACCTAATAACTCTAACGCCAGCGCCTCTTGATACACCTTTTCCAGAAAGCCGGGCCCAAGAACGCGATGGACTTCCATCGCTGCGCCGATGATCGCATAGGTTCTTGGGTCACGTTCATCGGTCATGGCCCGATCCTGTTGCCTTGAATCTGTGCCATCTGTGTAATCTGTGGACGAAACCTACTTCGCGAACTCGACCGTGCGCATCTCGCGGAGGACGGTGACTTTGATCTCGCCGGGGAAGGTCATCTCTTCGCTGACGCGTTTGGCGATGTCTCTCGCGATGAAGTTGCAGTTCGTGTCGTCGACGCGGGCGGGGTCGACGATGACGCGGACCTCTCGGCCGGCTTGGATGGCGAAGGCCTCGCGGACGCCTTTCATGTCTTTGGCGATGCCTTCGAGTTGTTCGAGGCGTTTGACGTAGCGGTCCAGCGTCGTTTTGCCTCGTCGCTTGGGGGGCAGGGTATATTCGATCACGGGAGGGCCTGCATCGGGGTAGCGGATCAGGGACACGTCATCCGCTTCGATCAGTTCGCG
>JBMYUK010000560.1:0-1692 GCA_049605275.1 Phycisphaeraceae bacterium | reverse complement strand
GATTTCGAGATGGACGTGCACCGGGTCTATGAGCGGCCGCGGGTCTCGATGCCGCACACGGACGAGCAGTGGAACGAATTGCTGGCGGCCGGCGACGCGGTGGACGCGAAACTGTTCGCCAACGACGTGCGGCTGACGATGGGCGGCGAGCCGACGTTCGTGTCGATCGACGACATGGAGGGTCACGAGTGGAACTACGGCGCGGTGGGGCAGAAGAAGCGCGAGCTCTCGGACAAGCTGGTCCGTCGGTTGTCGGATCGTTTTGCGACCGGGGCGCTCTTGCATTTCGGTCAGGGCAAGTGGTACCCGGGCGAGCCGCTGCCGCGTTGGGCTTACGGCTGTTACTGGCGGAAGGACGGCAAGCCGATCTGGCACGACCGGTCACTGATCGCAGAGACCTCGCGCGACGACGGACTAGGCGCGGAGGAGGCGAAGCGTTTTATCGATCGGCTGGCGGCGTCGATCGGCGTGGACGAGCGTTACGTCGTGCCGGCGTACGAGGACGCGATGTACCACGCGTGGAAGGAGAACACGCTGCCGCCGAACGTCAAGGCGGGCGAGAGTCGGGCGCTGAACGAACTGGACCGCAAGGCGCTGATGCGTGTGTTTGACGAGGGCGTCGACACGCCGCGGGGTTACGTGATGCCGTTGCAGCAGCAGTGGTGGCAGGGGGGCGCGAAGCGTTGGGCGACGGGGCATTGGCCGGTTCGTCGAGAGCAGATGTTTTTGTTGCCCGGCGATTCGCCGATGGGTCTGCGTTTGCCCTTGGCGTCGCTGTCCGAGGTGCCGAAGGGGCAGGTGCCGGTGCCGATCGCGTCGGACCCGACGGTGGAGCGGGGCGCGTTGCCCGACCCGATCCTCGCGCGAACGGGTTGGCTGAGTGGCGACGGGTCGGGCGTGTCAGACGAATCGGACGAGGCGGTGATCGCGGGGACGGCGGACGGGAACGCGAAGCTGTTGCGTCGCCGTCGCAAGCGGTCGCAGGCCGAGCCGGCGGAGCGGCCGGTGATGCTGTTCGACGCGCCGCCGCTGATCGCCGAAGCGCCGCACGTGGTGCGGACGGCCTTGTGTGTCGAGCCGCGGGAAGGTCGGTTGCACGTCTTCATGCCGCCGGTGGATACACTCGAGGAGTATCTGGATTTGGTTGGTGCGGTGGAGGCGACGGCCGCGGCGTTGTCGATGCCGGTGATGATCGAAGGATATCTGCCGCCGAGCGATCCGCGGCTGGAGGTCTTGAAGGTGACGCCCGACCCCGGGGTGATCGAGGTGAACACGCACCCGGTCGGGACGTGGGACGACCTGGTCGAGAGTACGACGGCGCTTTATGAGGAGGCGCGGTTGACGCGTTTGGGCACGGAAAAGTTCGACCTCGACGGTAAGCACACCGGCACGGGCGGGGGCAATCACGTCGTGATGGGCGGCAAGACGCCGAGCGACTCGCCGTTTCTGCGCCGGCCGGATCTGCTGGCGAGCGTTCTGCGGTACTGGCTGAATCACCCGTCGCTGAGCTACGTGTTCAGCGGGCGGTTTATTGGTCCGACCAGTCAGGCGCCGCGCGTCGACGAGGGGCGTGCCGATGCGACGTACGAGTTGGAGCTTGCGCTGAAAACGCTGGATGCGCACGAGGGCTCGCCGCCGCCCTGGTTGGTCGATCGGGTGTTTCGGCACTTGCTCACGGACCTGACGGGCAAC
>JBMYUK010000559.1:0-1693 GCA_049605275.1 Phycisphaeraceae bacterium | reverse complement strand
TCCGCGTCGAACCCCGCCATCTCCAGGTCCGACAGCTCGCGCGCCGCCACCGTCTTGCGACCCGACAACGTGTGCGCCGGGCCGCATACCACCGCCATCGTCTCTTCCGAGAGCGGTCGAACCTCGACCTTCGCGAATCGATCCGGGAACGACACGATGCCCAGGTCCGCTTGCTGATCGACGATCGCGCGGTGCACCTGATCGGGCTTGAGGTAGAGAAGCTCGACGCTGGCCTCGGCGTGGGTCTGAACAAAGCGGTCGCGCAGCTGGCTGAGCAGGTCGATCCCCGCCGAGTAGATCGCCGCGACGCGCACCGCGCCCTCGACGCGCTCGCCCTCGCCGAGCGAGCTGACCTCCCGCTCCATCCGATCGAACCGATTGAGCGTGTCCGTTGCGCCGACCAGATACAACTCGCCCGCCTGCGTCAGCTCGAACGGACGCACCGATCGATCGATCAGCTTCACGCCCAGTCGCCGCTCGAGTTGGCCGATCCGCTGGCTCGCCGCGGATTGGCTGATGCCGAACACCGCCGCCGCCTTAGAGAAACTCCGGCAACGCGCGACCTCGACGAACAGACGAATCGTTTGCATCGGACCCACCACGAGTCGACCCTTTCATTAATAAAACTTATGCTAAATATTTAGCAATTTAGTATAGCTGATCGATCCCCCAAAGCCAGCACGTCCCGCTACAAAAGACGGCAAAACCGGGCCTGCGCTTCATAAACAGGCATCGCGGTCCCCGTCCGACCCGATCCGCTCGACACCGGAGCGCCGATCACCGAACCCCGGCCTCGCGCTTGCGTAGCTTTCCCGACGAACCGGCCGACAAAGAAGGGCATGGCCGAGACGCCCCCTGAGACGCGCCCCGAGATGCGCCCCGTGATTGCCCACGCCCTGCACCGCCTCGATCGAGCGGGTGCCGAGGTGCTCGCCGCCGGGCTGGCGCGTGACCTTCGCGACCGCTTCCGCTTCGTCTTTCTCTGCCTCGACGGGCTCGGAGCGATCGGCGAAGCGCTGCGCGACGAGGGCTTTGTCGTCGAAACCCTCGAGCGCCGACCCGGCATCGATCGCGCGCTCGCCAAACGCCTGCGTCAACGCCTCCGCCACCACCGCGTCGACCTCGTCCACGCCCACCAGTACACGCCGTTCTTCTACGCCGCGCTCGCCCGCGGCGCGATGCCCATCGGAAACAAGCACCCGCCGATCCTCTTCACCGAGCACGGCCGACACGTCCCCGACCGACGCTCCACAAAACGCGTCTTCGCTAACAAGCTGCTGCTCCGCCCGGCCGATCGCGTTACCGCCGTCGGTCGATTCGTCAAGCAAGCGCTCGTCGAAAACGAAGGCATCCCCGACCGCCGCGTCGACGTCGTCTACAACGGCATCGCCCCCGGCCCGCCGCCAACCGACGACGACCGCCGACAAGCCCGCGAGCGCCTCGGCCTCGACGCCGACCGATCGCTGGTCGTGCACGTCGCACGCTTCCACCCCGTCAAAGACCACGCCACCGCGATCCGCGCCTGGGCCAAGCTGCACAATGACCTACCCGAGGCGCTGCTCGTCCTCGTCGGCGACGGCGAGCCGCTCCCGCAGGGAGCCCTTCACCGTAGCCAGCCGCACGATCTCGGCCTCGGCGGCACGCGCGTCCTCGTGGGCCCGCTCGAGACGGTCCACGAGGTCGCGGTCGTCGA
>JBMYUK010000558.1:0-1705 GCA_049605275.1 Phycisphaeraceae bacterium | reverse complement strand
GCACCCATCAATAGCCGGAGACCTACGGGCTCCGGACGCGAAAGCAGTTGTCTGGTATCACACCTACACCGTTCTCTTGTCCGGCGTCCGTAGGCCGCCGGCTATTGTAAACTTCTCATACACGTTCTTATTTATCAACAATGCCGTGATGCGACAGCGGCTGCGGTCGCGGTAACCGCCGAAGCGCTACCCCACGATCCCGGCCCAGGCTTTGTCGGCGATCTGAACCAGCGCGTCGTCACCCTCCCGACCGGCTCGCTTCTGCCAGTCGCGCTTGGTGTTGCCCCAGACGCCTTTGTAAAAGACATAGACGCGGTCGTTCAGCACGATGTAGTTTTCCGGGTCGACGTCGGTCTTGCCGCCTTCGAGCATCGCCCAGGCGCACCAGCCGCCGTACGCCGGCTCGTACTTCGAAGGGCTTTTCAAAAACGCCTGCTTGTTCGCATCGTTCGCGAAGCGGTAGACGACGCCCTTGAACCGCACCGCCAGATCTTTCTTGCCTTTCTTCGGGCCCTGGTCGAAGTAGCTGACCGGGTCGTAGCCGTCGAGCGCGAGCTTCGAGCGTCGGCCGAGGTTGAAGTGTTCGAGCCGAACCGATTCGTCGAGCTTGCCGTCGCTGGCGAACGTCGGCAGCGCGGGCAGCACGGCGAGTGCGCCGAGCGTCGCGGCGAATCCTCGGATGGCTTGTCGGCGGGTCATGGTGGCGGGGTTGGTCGTGTTCATCTGGTGTTCCTTGGGTTGGGGTGAAAAGGCAATCGGATACCCTTGCAGAATGCGTCGCTGCGTCGAAAGATTTCGCGACTTCCTCGAAAGATCGCGGAATAATCCATGGCCGACCCCGCGCCGGGCTTGGCGTACAATCCCCCGATGCCCGATGCGGATGCGCAGGCCGATCTCACGCAGTTGAAAGACGAACAGCTCGTCGTCGCTTATCGCGAAGGCAACTCGGCCGCGCTGCCCGAACTCATCCGGCGGTACGAAAAGGAGCTGTTCCACTTTCTGATTCGCTTCGCGGGCAACCGCGCGTTCGCCGAGGACCTGTTCCAGGAAGCGTTCTTGCAGGTGCATCAATCCGCGGGCACGTTCGACGCGACCAAGCGGTTTAAGCCCTGGCTGTTCACGATCGCGGCGAACAAGGCGCGCGACCATCTGCGTCGCGAGAAGCGTCGGCGGACCGCGCCGCTCTCGGCCGTGATCGATCCGACGGGCGATTCGGGGACGAGTTTCATCGACCTGATGGAGGCCGACATCGCCCTGCCGAGGGACGTGGCCGATGACGCCGAGGTCGCCGAGCGGGTTCGCGAACTGGCCGACCAACTGCCCGATCACCTGCGTGAGGTGCTGGTGATGGCCTACTTCCATCAGTTCGCGTACAAGGAGATCGCCCAGATGCTGTCGATCCCGCTGGGCACGGTGAAGAGCCGGCTGCACGCGGCGGTGGGCACCTTCGCCCAGCTGTGGAAGGCCCGCCACCCCGAGACCGCCGACGAGGTGGCCGACCGCTAATCCGAAAGAACCGCAAACCCCCGCCCGCCGAGCGGCGTATCAATCTCGCACCCTCGGCCTGGACTGAGAATGGACGTGAAACGAACCGAAACTGATCTGGCCTATCGCCTCGGCCCCGACGACGCGACGCTCGTCGAACGCCTGATTGCGGGCGAATCGATCGACGATCTCGTCGCCGCGGAGACGCCCCAGCGCGCCG
>JBMYUK010000557.1:0-1710 GCA_049605275.1 Phycisphaeraceae bacterium | reverse complement strand
CTCTTCGGCCACCGCAAAACGATCGAGATCCCCTACGACGACCTCAACGTCTGGATCGCGAACGAAGGCACGCAGCTCCTCGAAGAGATCGGCGTCGACCTGCCCCGATCCGTCAAGGGCGCGATGGTCGATGCGCCCCGAGACGGCGTCGTCCGCATCAGCTTCGAGATCGACGGCAGGAACAGCGAGCAGGTCCTCACGCTCAGCTTCGCGATCGCCGTCGGCGACGATGGCACGGTCACCAGCGAACTCGTCGGCGCCACCGCCGGCCGCATGCCGCTGCCAACCCAGACCGCGATCGACCTCATCGCCGCCCGAGCCGACGGCCACACCACGCTCATCGACCTCATGACCGGACAACCCGTCGCGCCCGTCGACGTGCCGATCGACCCGAGCAAGGACGGCGTCCGCGACGGCCGACTCGTCGGTCTCACCGTGCGGACCGACGCGCTGGTCGTCACCCGCGAAACGATCGAACGCCAACAGCCGACTCAAAACTAACACGATGTATCACAAGTTCAAAATAGCCGGCGGCCTACGGACGCCGGACAAGAGAACAAGCTGGTTTTCATGACAAAGAACTGCTTTCGCGTCCGGAGCCCGTAGGTCTCCGGCTATTGATTTGCACTTCTCGTACAAGTTCCAAACTACGCGACTAGACTATCGCGAAAGGAGACGCGCACATCGCTACCGAACCAACCAATCGACGGCTCGTCATCGCGATCACCGGAGCGAGCGGCGCGATTTACGCCCATCGCCTGGTGCAACTCGTCGTAAACGCGGGGATCGAGACGCACCTGGTCGTCTCGCCGCTCGGCCAAAGGCTGCTTCACGACGAACTCGGGCTCGAAGGGCTCACGCCGTCGGGGCTCGCCTCGCTGGCGGGTTTCGAGGACGAGCGCGAGACGCCGGACAATCTCATCCTGCACAACTTCCGCGACGTCGGCGCGACCATCGCGTCGGGCTCGTTCCGCCACGACGGGATGATCGTCGTGCCCTGCTCGTCGAATTCGCTGGGCGCGATCGCGTCGGGTGTCGGACAGAACCTGGTGCACCGGGCCGCCCACGTCACGCTGAAAGAACGACTCCGGCTCGTACTCGTCCACCGCGAGATGCCGTTGTCGCTCGTCGATATCCGCAACATGCAAGCCGTCACCGAGGCTGGCGCGATCGTCTGCCCCGCGCAGCCCGGTTTTTACATGCTGCCCGAGACGATTCAAGACCTCGTCGATTTCGTCGTCGGCCGCGTGTTGGACCTCGTCGATGTCGAGCACGACCTGAACATACGCTGGAGCGAGAAGGTCCGGCGACAGGGTACGCGAAATAGGGATTAGGGAACAGGCAATCGTATCGACGGGCCGACGACCGCGGCCTGACGATAAGCGTCGCGCCCCGCGGGTCGACTGGGATAGACTGTTTCCATGACTGCCGCTCAAAGCCCCCCGCCGCTGACGCGACAACTGCTCGCGGTTGCGCGGGACATCAAACTAAGCCACACGGTCTTCGCCCTGCCGTTCGCGTTGTTGGCGACGTTTCTCGCGGCGCGTGCGTTCGGTCGTTGGCCGAGTTGGACCGAGTTCGGATTGATCCTGATCAGCATGGTGTTCGCTCGGACGTTCGCGATGGCGTTTAACCGGTGGGCCGATGCGTCGATCGATGCCGACAACACTCGGACGGCGAGGCGAGCGGTGCCCGACGGGCGGGTGAGGC
>JBMYUK010000556.1:0-1727 GCA_049605275.1 Phycisphaeraceae bacterium | reverse complement strand
CACACGGCTCTGCTATTGATCGGCGCGCAGAACGGCCACCCCGCGATGGTCAAGCCGGCAAACGAAGAGAAGACGGCTTGGCACCACCTCCCGCCCCGGGGCGATCGCGTCGCGCTGTCGCTTTTGATCCCCGACCCCGAGGACGAGGCGAAGCGCATCGAACGGCCGATCAGCGATTTCATCCGCCGCTCGGAGCACGCCGCCGAGGCCGAGGGTGGCGTCTCCGACGACGAAGCGCGCGAGGCGATCGCCGAGGCCTTCGACGGTTTTCTCTTCACCGGCTCGCAGATCGCCGAGGCCGACGACGGCCGGCGGTTGTACCTCGCCGATGAATCCGGGCACGTCGTCAGCATCTCCACCTTCGGCGACGAGGTGCTCGGTCTGCCCTCGCGCGTGAGCCAGGACAACAACGCCTTGGCCTGGTCGGCCGACCCGACGCACCTGCCCAAGGTCGGCACGGAGGTGACGCTGCGGCTCACGCTGCAGCCGCCGCCTGATGCGCCCGACAAGTTCGACGAAGACGATGCGGATTGAGCGGCCGATCGGTATCTTGCGTCATGTCGCGCGGCAGCGTCAAGACGCCGAAGATGATTAGCATGAAGGAGCAAACGATGAATCAGCGTACGGGATGGATCGATGCGGCAACGCGCGTGTGCGTAGCATTCGTGCTGCTTTGCGGCTTGGCGTGGCATAGCGCTGCGGAATCGGTCGAGCAGCCGGCCCCGACGATCGAACTCGGCACGCCGTTTACCGACGGGGCGATATTGCAACGCGACATGCCCGCGAAGGTGTGGGGCTGGACCGAGATGTTCGCGAAGGTCACGGTCTCGTTCGCCGGCCAGACGAAAGAGGCGGTCGCCGATGCCGACGGCAAGTGGACGGTTCAACTCGATCCGCTCGAAGCGAGCGCGACGCCGAGCGTGCTGAAGGTTCGCGCCGCGATCGATCGCGAGGGCACCGTGCTCGAAACCCAGGTCGAAGACCTGCTCGTCGGGGAGGTGTGGGTCGCGTCCGGCCAGTCGAACATGCAGTGGCTGGCGAGTAAGTGCGACGTCGGCCGACTGCTGCAGGCCGGCATCGTCGAGCGGGTCGAAGCGGGCGAAGAGCCGGCCCCGATCATCCGCGAAACCAAGGTGACCGACGTCTTCTCGGCGCTTCACCCGATCGAACGCGCGACCGGCGAGTGGATCGACGACGGCGCGCAGATGAGCGCCATCGCCTACGCCTTCGCTTACGAACTTTGGAAAGAGCTCGGCGTGCCGATCGGCATCGTGAACTGCTCGTTCAGCTCGACGCAGATCGAGGCGTGGACCCCGCGCGAAGGCTTTGTCGGCAGCGACCAGCCTTACACCCAGTCGATCGAAGCCCAGCTCCGACTCACCGACCCTAACACGCCCGAGCACCGCGCCGCGTGGTCGGGCTACTTCGCGTCGCTGCGACAGGCGATCGAGGACAATCAGAAACGCGTCGCTAACGGCCAACCCGCCGAGGCGATCGACCTGCCCCCGCCGGGCAACCTCTCGAACAACCGCGCCGTCGCCGCGGACGATCGCTTCCTGGCAACGATCGACGACCCCGGCTTCTACACGTCGGCCGTGTGCCACAACTGGCACCTCCTCATGTTCGCCGCGATGTTGAGCGGTCGCCGAGCTGACGCCGATCGGGCCGTGGCGGGGATCGAGGACCTGCTGCAACCGGAGGTACTCGATGTTCCCGAGCCGCACCTG
>JBMYUK010000555.1:0-1728 GCA_049605275.1 Phycisphaeraceae bacterium | reverse complement strand
AGCCATCGGACGCGGTAAAGCTGTTTTTTGAGGAAATAAAACGGTTTTCAAGCGATGATCTGGAGTTGGCGGGGCGTCTGGCTCGTTGAATCCCATGGATTAGATAACATGTGTTGCATTGTGGGGCAAAGTGTCGTACTCTCTTCGAATCAAGGGAGTCGCATCCGGATTGGTCTTCACAGGTACCTACGAGCACGCGATTGATGCCAAGCACCGCCTCGCCATCCCGTCGGACATCCGCCGCGAGTTGCAGCGGGGTTTGGGCACGGGCGAGGGCGACGCGGTCGTGCTGTACTGCGTGCTCGGCGGGGCGGACGTGTTGTGCCTGTACACCGAGCCGGGCTATCACCGGTTGGCTGAGGAGCTGCGACGGTCTGATGTCGAGCCCGAGGCCTTGCTCGCGTACGAAGAGGTCTTCTACGCCAGCTCGAAACGCATCGACATGGACGGGGCCGGCCGAATCCGCCTGCCCGAGCACTTGCTCAAGCAGACCGGGCTCTCGGGCGAGGTCGTCATCGCGGGAGCGGGCGATCACTTAAAGATCAGGGACCGCGGGGCGTGGGCTCAGCGGCTCGAATCCGTGCTCCAGGATCAGCCCAACCTGCTGGTCAACCCCCGGATGATGCTGGGGCGCAACAAGAACAAGGCCGACGGCAATTAGTCCGCCCGAGCCACGCGACGGCAAACACGACACGGGCACAGCCCAAAAACGGCAGATACTCGGCCAATAACGGCCCAACAACAGCCCAAACGCGGCCAAATGACGGGAAAGCGGGTTCGCGGCAAGGATCGCCGAACGACCCGCCGGATCGATGAGGTGTGCGGCTTCGGAGGGAACCGAGTCGACGCACGACAGACAAGCAGCGGGAGCCGAACGGATTCGCTCGGCCTCGCGTCAACGGATCGACGCATGCCTCAGCGAGCCACGGACGGTCTCGCCGATGCATCCGACTGACACCCGCATCAGTGATCGGAAGCTCACGCTTTCACCCACCGAGTCAGTCATCGCCCGCGACGAGAGGTCACCCGCTGCGCTTTTCGCAGTTAGTGCAACGCCTACTACGTTTATCGGAACCCGATCGTTCGATCACGCAAGCCGGCCGCCGCGCGACCGTAACGCCCGCTGCCGCACGAACGCAGGCCCATCAAACACCGAATGCAGCCGATCAAGACGGTTTTTGCATCTCTCCGCCAATCCTCGACACATTTTTTTGATTCAGAAATGGTCGAAAACAGCTCGAAACGTCGATAACGGATAAAAATCGTAGAAAAAGTTAGAAAAACAAGAGAACAAACGATTCATCAAGCGTAAACTTAGGTAAGATAGTAGCGAAGTCTGTTTACGCCAACGTGTTACCAAGCGTTAAACAGAAACATAGTAGTAACGGGTCGATCAGGGCCCACTTAGCGTGTCTTTTCTCCTCCGCCACGCCCCGCGGGTTCCGTCCAGCGAGGCGTGGTTTTTTTGTGCTTCGCGGCTCACTTTGTCGCGTCGAGCATGCCGAGTTGCCACATCAGGAAGATGCGTTGGTCTGCGAGGTCGCGGACGCGCAGGGACAGCGGCTTGCCTCCGCCGTGGCCGCTGTCGCGATCGACCCAGAGGAGGACGGGCGCGTCGCCGGGGTCGCGGGTCGTCGCAGCTTGTAAGCGGGCGGCCATCTTGCGGGCGTGCAACGGGTGGACGCGGGTGTCGTTTTCGCCGGCGGTGATGAGCGTCGCGGGGTAGGC
>JBMYUK010000554.1:0-1744 GCA_049605275.1 Phycisphaeraceae bacterium | reverse complement strand
ACTCCGCGATTGGGCCGGTTCAGAAGAATAGCCGCGATGCTACACATCGCAGGAAATTCGCGATCAGCACATCATGCTTTGCCTGCGACGCGTAGCGTCGCGGCTGTTTACTCAAGAAAATTCAAAACGTGATCCGTACGAAACACAGGTCAAGCTGTGGCTCGTTTGACCCTCATCTCGCATCTTCACCTATGAGAGGGAGAAAAAGCCAGGCTCTGCTTGGAAAAAATGCAAGCCACTAAACGCCCGCGCCTTCGAGGACGCCGGTTTGTTTGAGCAGCGCTTCGAGTTGCGTAGCTTGGTCGGCGTCCAACTCCGTCAGCGGCAAGCGCACCGCGCCGCTGTCGATGCCGGTCATCTTCATCGCGGCTTTGATCGGGATCGGGTTGGTGCTGAGGGTGAGTAGGCCCTTGCAGAGGTGGAAGAGTTCGTGGTGAAGATCTCTTGCGGCGGGCAGGTCGTCTTTCAAAGCCGCGGCGACGAGTGCGGCGACCTTGGCGGGGAGCAGGTTGGATAGGACGCTGATGACGCCTTTGCCGCCGATGGACATGAGCGGGAGCGTGAGCGAATCGTCGCCGGAGATGATGGGGATGTCGCAGCGGCTGGCGATCTCGGATGCTATGTCGAGGCTGCCGGTGGCCTCCTTAATCGCGACGATCATGTCGTGCTGATACAAACGCGCAACGGTGTCGGGGGACATGGTTACGTTGGTTCGGCCGGGGATGTTGTAGAGGACGATGGGCAGGCCGACGGCGTCGGCGATGGTCATGAAGTGTCGGTAGAGGCCTTCTTGTGTCGGCTTGTTGTAGTAGGGGTTGACCATGAGGGCGGCGTCGGCGCCGACGTCTTTGGCGTGTTGGGTGGTGGCGAGGGCCTCGGCGGTGTTGTTCGAGCCGGTGCCGGCGATGACTTGCACTTTGCCTTCGGCGGCCTCGACGACGGCGGTGATGATCTGGTTGTGCTCGTCGTGTGAGACGGTGGGCGACTCGCCGGTGGTGCCGACGGGGACGACGCCGGTGATGCCCTGTTCGATTTGATGAGCGACGTTGGCTTTGAGCCGCGCGTAGTCGACCTGGGTCGCTTCGTTGTTGAAGGGCGTGATGAGTGCGGTGTAGGCGCCGGCGATCTGCATGGTGGGCTCCGGTTGTGTGATGCTTATTGTAAGGGTTCGTGCAGCAGCGCCCACCGATGCAATCGGCGGGCTTCGAGCCGAGTGCGACGAGCGGGACGCGGGTCAGCTCGACCGCAGCGCGAGGATGAGCTCGATCTTGCCGACGTGTTCGTCGAGCTCGGCGGCGATGTCGGGTGGGCCCTTGCCGGCGTCGGCGAGTTGATAGACCCGCTGGGTGAGGGGGTCGGTGTCGGCGGGGTCGGCCTGTGGGGTGACGAGCTCGTTGCCGTCGGCCGGGCGAAGGGCAGCGGGGCGGGCGAGTTCGTCGCGGAGGGCCTGGAGTTGGGCGATGCGTTCTTCGGCCTCGGCGTTCGCTTTTTCGATGCGGATGATTTTGGCGTCGAGCTGGCCGCCGAGGTCCCGGGCCATGCGGTTGATGTCGACCATGAGGGCTTCGAGTTCGTCGCGGACGCCTTGGCGGTTGCGGGCGCGGTCGACGTGATCGCGGGCGCTGTCTCGGCCGGCGGCAGTGCGTTTGCGCGATCGGCCGAGCGAGAACATGGCCATGATGATGAAGAGGATGCCCACCGCGGCGAGGCCGTACTGCCAGTTATCCATCGCTCGGCCCTCCCG
>JBMYUK010000553.1:0-1758 GCA_049605275.1 Phycisphaeraceae bacterium | reverse complement strand
GGCCCGGGCATCGTGCTCGATTTCTCCAAGCACATGAACAAACTCCTGGATATCGACACGACCAACAACACCGCCCGCGTCCAGCCCGGCATCGTCCGCGATCATCTCAACGCGCAACTCGCCGAGCACGATCTCTTTTTCGCGCCCGATCCCGCTACGACCAGCCGCGCCACCGTAGGCGGTATGATCAACAACAACTCCTCCGGCATGCGTTCGGTCAAGTACGGCATGACGATCGACCACGTCGTGTCGTTGCGCGTCATGCTCGCCGATGGCGAGATCGTCGACCTTGACACCCAACCCGCCGCGGGCCGCGCTGCAGAGTTGCACGCCGCGATCGGCCGGATCGTCGACGATCACCGCGACGCGATCGCGACCCGCTACCCCAAGGTCATGCGACGCGTCAGCGGCTACGCGCTCGACGCGCTCCTGCAAACAGACGAACGCAACCTCGCACATCTCATCGTCGGCAGCGAAGGCACGCTCGCTCTCGTCCTCGAAGCGACCGTCAAACTCGTCACCGCCCCCGGCGCCACCGCACTCTGCATCGTCCACTTCGACGACCTGATCGAATCGCTCCGCCACGTCCCCGCGATGCTCGAGCACAACCCCTCGGCCATCGAATTACTCGACGAGATCATCGTCCGCGAATCGATGACCAACCCGTCGACGCAAGGGCTCGCCGGCTTCTACGTCGGCACGCCTCACTGTGTCCAGATCGTCGAGTTCATGGGCGATACGATCGACGAAGCGGCGAGTCGTTGCAGAGGCTTCGTCGACAACATGAAACGACGCGGGGTCGGCACCGCGCATGTCATCCGCGAAGACCCGACACGCATCGCGGACGTCTGGGAACTGCGCCGCCTCGGCGTCGGACTCCAATCGAACATCGGCGGCAGCACCAAGCCGCTGGACTTCATCGACGACGCCTGCCTCCCCGTCGAGCATCTCGCCGAGTATGTCGAAAGGCTCCGCGAAGTCTGCAAACAGCACGGCGTCCGCATGCCGATCTGCTGCCACGCCTCGGTCGGCGTCCTGCACCCCAAGCCGATGCTCGATCTGCACCGCGAAGAGGACCGCCGAAAGATGCAGGCGATCAGCGACGCCGCCTTCGAGATGGTCGTGGGCTACGGCGGGTCCTGGTCCGGCGAACACGGCGACGGGCTCGTCCGCGGCCAATACATCCGCCGCTTCTTCGGTGACGACCTCTACGAAGCCTTCCGTCAAATCAAGGCTATCTTCGATCCAAACAACCTCATGAACCCCGGGAAAATCGTAGACACGCCCGGCATGACCGAACACCTCCGACACGCCACACCGGACTATTCGCTCCGTCTCGCCGAAGTCACCTCCAACTTTCGCTACGAAGAACACGGCGGCTTCGGCAAAAGCGTCGAGCAGTGCAACGGCGTCGGCGCCTGCCGCAAAGTCGGCAAAGGCACCATGTGCCCCAGCTACATGGCCACACGCGACGAAGACGCCTCCACCCGCGGCCGCGCGAATGCCCTGCGCCTAGCGATGACCGGCCAACTCGGCGAAGGCGACCTGACCAGCGAAGGCGTCATGAACGCGCTCGAACTCTGCCTGTCCTGCAAGGCCTGCAAGACCGAATGCCCCAACGCGGTCGACATGTCGAAGATGAAGGCCGACGTCCTGCAGATGCATCACGACCGTCGCGGCACGCCCTTCAAAACAAGGCTCATGGGCGGCTTTCCCGATCTGCTCAGGCGATTGCCGGGGCCCGCGCGACTGCTCGCA
>JBMYUK010000552.1:0-1761 GCA_049605275.1 Phycisphaeraceae bacterium | reverse complement strand
TCTGTGGACAATACGCCTTAATCCGACAGCCGTTCTTTCCACGCCTTCAGCTGCGCTTCGAAGCCAGAGACCCCCGCGTTGCCGGCGGACTGGTAGCGCTTCACGACGTTCTCCGGGCCGAGCCAGTCGAACACGTCTTCGCCGACCGGCTCGCCCGCGTCGTATTCCTTGCAGACCGCGTTGAAGTCTTCCAGACGCAGCTTCTTGAGCATGCCCAGGTTGCGCTCTTCGCTTAGGCCGACCATCCGGCCGACGATCTGGTGCGATGTTCGGAACGGCACGCCCTTGGTCACGAGGTACTCGGCCAACGACGTCGCGTCGAGATAGCCCTTGTCCAGGCCCGCCTTGATGCGCGCTTCATTAAACGTCGTCGTCCGCACGATCCCCGCCGCCATGTCCAGGCAATCGCACACCGCGTCGTAGGCGGCGAACAGGTGCCGCTTGTCTTCCTGCAGGTCGCGGTTGTAGCCGATGGTGATGCCCTTGCACATGGTGAGCAGCGCGACGAGCGAGCCATAGACCTGCCCGGTCTTGCCACGGATCAGCTCGAGCATGTCCGGGTTCTGCTTCTGCGGCATCATCGACGACCCGGTCGTATACGTGTCGGCCAGGGTGATAAAGCCGAACTCCGTCGTCGCATAGATGATCCACTGCTCGGCCCAGCGGGAGAGCCACATCGAGGTCATGGTCAGGGCGTAGGCGAAGTCGAGAGCGGTATCACGCGAGGCGGTTGCGTAGATGCTGCTTCGTGAAATTGATGTTGCGTCATCCACAGAAGCAAGCTGTTCGTCTGAAAGTCCAAACATTTGTTGAAAGGCGCCAGCGATTTCATCAGGCACCGTATCACCCATAAGGCTGTCAGTCGTATGCCGACGATCGATTGGCAGGGAAGAGCCCGCAATCGCGCCGCTGCCCAAAGGGTTCCTCGGGTTCTCTTGCAAGACAACCGCCCGGTGAGCACAGCCAGCCAACGCTTCGATCCAAGCGAGCAATTCACCGCCAACAACGATCGGCTGGGCGCGCTGTAGGTGCGTATATGAAGGCATCACAATATGACCATATCGATCGGCCATATCAACAAACGCATGTAGTACATTATCGATCGAGTTCACGACATCGATCGAGGCATCCTGTACCCACAACATCAAATCCAACGCCACCTGATCGTTCCGCGACCGCGCGGTATGCAAACGGCCAGCCGGCTCGCCGAACATGTGGACGTCCTCGAGCTCGACCTTCCAGCCGGGCCAGGCATCCCCCTGCTCGTCGATCTCTTGCTCGATCTCATCCAGCCCGGCGTTGATCGCGGACAGGTCGTCTTCGGTGATGAGGCCGACTTTGCAAAGCATTGCCGCGTGAGCCTTGGACCCGCGGATGTCGTGCTTGTACAGGCGTTTGTCGTAGTCCAGCGACGAGACGAACCGCGCGGCGAGGGGGTCTTCTTCGCTGCCCGACGACTTGGCGTGTTCCCAGGGTTTGCTTGAGCTTGTCATAGCCCGACAGTTTAGCGGGGTTTGATTCGTGTCCGCGTCGAAATCGTCGGCGGCTAAGGGCACCCCACATGCAAGCAGAGGGCTCGCCGCCGTCGCGTTTTGATTCGACGCCTTTTGTGATTCGTCCGGAGCCTGTAAGTCTCCGGCTATTCGGCGTGACTGGAATACATCGCCGCTGCCGCGCGTTTCACTCGCACCACCTATCAAAGGAAACACCATGAAACCCACCACCCTCACCGCTCTGATCGCACGCCTCGGCGTCGCGGGA
>JBMYUK010000551.1:0-1764 GCA_049605275.1 Phycisphaeraceae bacterium | reverse complement strand
TGTGCATCTGTGGTTGCAAAGCCAAGTCATCTTGGGTGAATTATTTGGAGAAGCACCCCACCATCCTATTCGTCGGCGGCGGCTCGGGCGGGCACATCTATCCCAACGTCGCGGTGCTCGATCGGCTGAACGAACTCGGCGTCAAGATCGACGCCAGGTTCGTCGTCAGCGAGCGGGCGATCGACGAATCGATCTTGACCAAGCTCGATCTCCGCGGCCACACCATCGGCGCCAAGCCGCTGTCGCTGAGGCCCAGAGGCTTTGTCGATTTCGTCAAGGCGTTCAAACGCGCCGAGCGTGAGTCGTTCGAGTTGATCCGCACGACCGGTGCCCGCGCGATGCTCGCGACCGGGGGGTTCGTCTCCGGCCCGGCGCTCAAGGCTGCGAGCCGGGCGGGCATCCCGAACGCGATGGTGAATCTCGACGCGGTGCCGGGCAAGTCCAACCGGTTCACCGCGCGTTACGCCAGCGATCTGTTCAGCGCGTACGAGACGACTAAGCTCGGCAAGGCGCAGCAGATCAGCGTGCCGCTGCGCCCGAGCGTGGTGAATCACGTCAGCGCCGAGCAGGCGCGGCTCGCGCTCGGGCTCGACCCGACGCTGGACACGCTGCTCGTCTTCGGCGGCTCGCAGGGCGGGGGGACGATCAATATGGCGTTGGCCGAATTGGTCGGTCGGGCGACGGTGCGCGATCTGTTTGCGGGTTGGCAGGTGCTGCACCTGACGGGGGAAGGAGATTACGAGGCGGTGCGCGAGGCTTACGCGCGTCGGGGGATTCCGGGTCGGGTGGAGGTGTTTTGCAGCGAGATGGGGCGGGCGTGGGGCGCGGCGACGGTGGCGGTGTGTCGGGCTGGCGCGGGGACGGTAGCGGAGAGCTGGGCCAACGCGGTGCCGTGTCTGTACATGCCCTATCCGTTTCACAAGGACGAGCATCAGCGTTTGAACGCGGCGCCGGTTGTGAACCGGGGCGGGGGGATGCTGCTCAAGGATCGGGTGGATGTGCACGACAACGTCGGCGAGTTGATGGGGCCCTTGCGCGACTTGATGAAGAACACGCTGCGTCGCGAGCAGATGAAAAAGGCGTTGATTGAGTCGCGGCCGATCGACGGCGCGACGACGCTGGCGGAGTGGGTGGTGACGGTGCTGGGGTTGGCGGTGTCGCCGAGTAAGTTGTTGCGGTGAAGCGACGCCGTTCGCCGTCGTCTGCAAGGCGACGCGTTGGAAGGCCATTACGGAGGTCTCGGAGCAAGGCAAAGAAATCCCTTTAAGGAAAGCAGGAAGTCAGGAAGCCAGGAACGAAGACTCGTGCTCGGCAACTGCTTGCTTTCTTAAGTTCCTGCTTTCCATTGACCTGCCTCTCTGCGTAAACGTTTGGAGCTATGCTTTAGGCATGAAGTTTTTCTCTTCGCAACCCCTCGCGACCAGCGGCGACCTCATCGATCGCATTGATGATGCGCTGCGCGAGATGGTGGCGACGCGTGAGCTGCCCGGCGCGCTTTCGGATGCGATTCTTTACGCGCTGTTTGGCGGGGGCAAGCGTGTCCGCCCGCTGCTCTGCCTGCGGTCATGCGAAGCGGTGGGGGGCAAGGTCGAGGGCTCTCTGCCCGCGGCGGTGGCGATTGAATTGATTCACACGTTCTCGCTGGTGCATGACGACCTGCCCGCGATGGATGACGACGATACCCGGCGGGGTCGGCCGACCCTGCACATGCACACCAACGAGGCGATGGCGGTGCTGGCGGGTGACGCGATGACCTCGCTCGCC
>JBMYUK010000550.1:0-1766 GCA_049605275.1 Phycisphaeraceae bacterium | reverse complement strand
GTTCGTCGGGCTCGAAGACATCATCCGTCAGCGGCTGGGCCAGAAGGCCATCGGCTTTAACGCCGAGCAGACCAGCGGGCGCAAGATCAAGGACGACGAAGCGGTGCTGCAGCACGTCACGCAGGACGATGTGCTTCACTTCGGCATGATCCCCGAGTTGATCGGCCGGCTGCCCGTGATCACGCCGCTCGAGCGGCTGACGCCCAAGACACTGGTCAGCATCCTGACCGAGCCGAAGAACGCGGTCGTCCGTCAGTACGAGTACTTCTTCCAGATGGAAGGGGCCGAGCTCGAGTTCACCGAAGACGCGCTCTACGCCCTGGCCGACCGCGCGATCGCTCGCGACACCGGGGCCCGCGCCCTGCGGTCGGTGATGGAAGACTTGATGCTCGATCTGATGTACGACCTGCCGGATGAGAACAACAAGGGCGTGAAGTACGTAATTGATGCGTCGGCGGTGAACGAACCCCGGCCGCTCAAGGAACTGGCTCAACGCGTCCAGAAAGAGTCGGCCTGATCGATGAACCGCCGAGGACGCCGCGTCGAATCCGCTCCGATGAGTCGGACCCACTCGACCCGGCGAGCGGCGGACCTGTGACCCTCACAACCCGCCCCGAGGCGGGTTTTTTCATGGCAAACGAGAAACCGCCCCGCCGCTAAAACGTCCCTAGAATAGACTCAATAGAGATTCGACTTTTTTCGCACACCGAGGTGCCCCTTTGAACCGATACGGCAAGCTCTCCATCGGACTCCGCTCGCTCACCGTCTCCGCCCTGCTGCTGGCCGCGTGCTCTAACACCGCACCGCCCGCGCAGGCGCAGGCCCCCGCGCCCGACGCGCAGCAAACCGTCGCCGCCGAGCTCACCCTCTCCGAGCAGATCGTTAGCCTCGCCGAACGCGGCAAATTCGCCGAGCTCAACCACGTCATCGACACCCTGCCCGACACGCCCGAGCGCGCCTCGCTGAAGGTCACGATCGACGCGTACCTCGCGCACCTCAAAGACCGCAAACAGACCAAGCTCGATGCACACAACGCCGCGCTCGACGAGGCCTTCAAGCTCATCGAAGAGGACAAGCCCGAGGACGCGATGATCAAAGTCATCGAGGCCCACTCGCTGTCCGAACACCCCGACAAGCTGCTCGAAGAAGCACGCGTCGCCGCGCTGGTCCAATCCGTCGCCGACCGCGCGGACCTCGCCTACGGCAAGTCGGACTTCGTCGAGTCGCTGAGCCTGTACCGGCTGCTCGATCTCCTGTACGAAGAGACCCGCGCGTACAAGAAGCAGTACGACGACGCCGCGACGCACGTCCGCGTGCTGCAGCTGTACAACCCCAAGGGCCTGCGCGAGCTGTACAAAGAGCGTGCGATGCGGCTGGGCAAGGAAGACGAGCTCAAGCTCTTCGAAGAGGCCGAGAACGAAGCCGTCGAAGACTGGACCGTGAAGCTCGAAGGCATCACCGCCCCGATGCTCGGCCAGGTCTTCGCCCACGCCGCCACCCGCCACATCGACCGCGACGGGTATGCCGCGCTGGTCCGCGGCGCTGCGACGAGCCTGGGCATCATGATCCAGACCGACGGCATCGAGACCGTCTTCCCAAAACTCGACGACAAAGCACGCGTCGATGCGATGCAGGCCAAGCTCGACGCCGTCATCGCCGACCTCGAAAAACAGATGCGCGAAGCCGCCGCCGACCTGGAGTTCGAGACCGCCGCGCGCTTGCGCGACGAGGTGAAGAAGCTACGTGATGAGGAATTGGGGTTGTCG
>JBMYUK010000549.1:0-1773 GCA_049605275.1 Phycisphaeraceae bacterium | reverse complement strand
GCCCCGTCACGATCCGAGACAGCGACGGCCGACTCCGACCCCTCGCCCTCGCGCCACTCGCGGTCGATCCCAGCGCGCGACAACGCGGCATCGGCCACGCGCTGATTCGACACGGCCTGCGCGTCTGCGAAGCGATGCGAGTCGGCGCCGTCTTCGTCCTCGGCGAGCCGGCGTACTACCGACCGCTCGGCTTCGAAACCGCGTCCAGCCACGGGTTTACCAACCCCTTCGGCGTCGACGAACCCTTCATGGTCAAGCCGCTGAGCCCCCGGGGCAACCCCGAAACGAGCGGCGGTAGGGTCCGGTACGCCCCGGCTTTCGACGCTTTATAGCCGCCGAGCTGCGCGCGGGGGTCGTCGCGCACTGGGCGCACGAGATGCCACGCCCCCCGTGCGTGGCGTGGCGGCTCATATTTCCCCTCGACAGCCCCTACGGACTGAGGTACACTATGCGGCTCGCCCGACAACGGGCAGTAACACCCCCACCGCACCCCCCCGCACCGCTCACCCGAGGCAACCGCCATGAGCCAGGACATCATCGCCGGCGTTCAGAAGAGCCAACTCAAGACCGACCTGCCCGAGATCACCATCGGCGCCAACGTCGACGTCCACGTCCGCATCATCGAGGGCGCCAAAGAACGCGTCCAGGTGTTCTCCGGCGTCGTCATCAAGATGCAGAACGGCGGCCTCGACCAGACCATGACCGTCCGCCGCATCGTCGCCAACGAAGGCGTCGAACGCACCTTCCCCCTGCACAGCCCCCGCATCGCGAAGATCGAAGTCACCCGACGCGGCGACGCGCGACGCGCCAAGCTCTACTACCTCCGCGATCGCGTGGGCAAGAAGCGACGACTCCGCGATCAGCGACGCGGCCTCGAAGCCCTCGCCACCCGAGAAACCGCGCGGCAGGAATCCGTCAAACAGGCCGAGGCCCCGGCTCCCGCTGAAGCCGAATGAACACCGGCGGCACCGTCGCAGTACGCCAACACCGCGACCCCAAACAAACCCACAAGCCCCGCCATCGAGCGGGGTTTTTTAATAAGCTCAAACCAAGCGGCTTAGCGGGTGACGCGAAGCGTCCCGTGCGAACCACTGACCCACTGGCAAATCGCTGGACACCCACCAAACAGTTCAACCATGAGTAAGCAAGACCCCGCCGCAGAAACCGAACAACAGGCACCCGAAGCCACCGAGTCCGGCCGAAAGAAACTCCTCGCCGACCGACGACGCAAGCTCGATCGGCTCCGCAACGAGTTCGGCCTCGACCCCTACGGCCAGCGGATCGACGGGCTCGTCTGCCTCGCCGACGCCCGCGCCGCCTACGACCCGCATGCCGACAACGCCCACCGCGACGCCGACGCCGCATCGCGCGAAGCGAAGAAGGCCGGCACGCCCGACGACCAACTCCCCGACGTCCCCGACGATCGCGCCATCGTCGCCGTCGCCGGCCGGGTCATGCAGCACCGCGTCATGGGCAACCTCATCTTCATGTCGCTCCGCGACGACACCGCCGACCTGCAGATCGCCATCAGCAAGAAAGCCGTCGGCCAACCCGCCTTCGGCATCGCCAAGCAGACCGACCTCGCCGACCTCGTCGCCGTCCGCGGCAGACTCGGCGTCACCAACACCGGCGAACTCACCCTCTGGGCCGCCGCAGGCCTGCAGGCTTCAGCCGGCGGGCCCGAATCCCCTAAACCCGACCTATTTGAACCCGATCCCCTCGCCTCCGGCTTCTGCTTCCAAACCAAGTCCCTCGCCCTGCCCCCCGGCAAGC
>JBMYUK010000548.1:0-1783 GCA_049605275.1 Phycisphaeraceae bacterium | reverse complement strand
TCTTTTGTGCCTTCTTGTGGCCAACCTGCCTTGAGTCTGCGCCATCTGTGAAATCTGTGGCTAAAAACGAATGGGAGTAAGCGCGTTTGCTGGTTTTACATGTCATTCAGGGGCCGGACAAGGGTCGGCGGATCACGCTGCCCGATGACGAGCCGCAGCTGATCGGGCGGTCGTCGGAGGCGATCGTGCTGTCGGACCAGACGATCTCGCGGCGGCACGCCGAGCTGACGCCCGAGGGCGACGGGACGTGGTACATCCGCGATCTGCAGTCGAGTAACGGCACGTTCGTCAACGGCGTGCGCGTCAGCGATCGGCGCAAGCTCAAGCTCGGCGACCAGGTCCGCACGGGCAACTCGCTTTTGATCTACGGCGAGAACGCGCCCAACCCCTTGGCGAACCGGCTCAAGCTCGCGCCGTCGAGCGAGATGGACGCGGCGGTCGAGCATAC
This sequence comes from Phycisphaeraceae bacterium, assembly GCA_049605275.1. GTDB lineage: Bacteria > Planctomycetota > Phycisphaerae > Phycisphaerales > Phycisphaeraceae > JAHQVV01. Next base: position 1,335 of record JBMYUK010000548.1, on the reverse strand, counting down.
GGTCGACGCGAACGAGGAGTCGATGGTGATGTCCTCGCCCGAGCCGTCGCAGGCGGCGGAGTTTCAGCTGCAGATCATCTATCAGCTGGTGGCGTTGATCGGTTCGGTGACGGATCGTCAGACGATGCTCGACAAGATGATGGACGTGGTGTTCGAGTACTTCGCGGCCGACCGGGGGTTTGTGTTGTTGTGCGAGCGGCCGGGCGACGAGCCGGACCCGGTGGTGATGCGGTTTCGCGAGGAGAAGGACGAGATCCCCAACCCCAAGCGCAAGGCGACGATCAGCCGAACGATCGTGCAGTACGTCCTGGAGCGGGGCGTCGCGGTGCTCTCGAGTAACGCGATGAACGACATGCGGTTTTCGTCGGGCGACTCGGTGCAGGCCTACGGCATCCGCTCGGCCATGTGCGTGCCCATCAAGCACAAGGACCACATCTACGGCGTGATTCAGCTCGACTCGAAGATCGCCAACTACACCTTCACCGAAGACCAGCTGTCGCTGCTCGCGGCGATCGGCGTGCAGACGGGACTGGCGATGGCGAACGCTCGGCTGCTCGATCAGCGGATGCAGGAAGAGCGGCTCGCGGCGGTGGGCAGCGCGGTCGCGTCGCTGTCGCACTCGATCAAGAACATCCTGCAGGGCATGCGCGGCGGGTCGGACGTCGTTGAACTCGGCCTGCGCAAGCAATCGATGGAGGTCGTCATCAAGGGCTGGGACATCGTCCGGCGAAACCAGGAGAAGATTTATCAACTGACGCTGAACATGCTGCAGTTCAGTAAGCAGCGCAAGCCGGAGCTGTCGCTCGAGCACCTGCTGCCGATGTTCAAGGATTTGGCGGGGCTGGTGCAGAGCCAGTTCGATGCGAAGGGGGTCGCGTTGATCACGGACGTGGAGCCGGACCTCCCGCCGGTGCCGGTGGAGATCTCGGGGGTGCATCAGGCGGTGTTGAACCTGTTGCAGAACGCGCTGGACGCGTGCGAGCCGGACACGGGCGCGGTGACGATGGGTTGCCGGTTCGACGAAACGGATCACAGCGTGAAGATCATCGTGACGGACAACGGGATCGGCATGAGCCGCGCGACGCGGATGGATCTCTTCACCCCGTTCCACTCGACCAAGGGCTACGGCGGCACGGGGCTCGGGCTGGTGGTGACCAAGAAGATCGTCGAAGAGCACGGCGGGGTCATTGACGTGCAGTCGAAGCCGAAGCGGGGCACGACGTTCATGATCTCGCTGCCGACCGAGTCCGACCGCGAACCCGCGGCGACGCACAGCCCGTTTTGATTCAACCTCGCTTGACGCGGACGACTCGGGCGGATGACTCGGGGAACCTC
>JBMYUK010000547.1:0-1791 GCA_049605275.1 Phycisphaeraceae bacterium | reverse complement strand
GCCGTCTCCGGGTCGCTGCTCTTCGTCCGTAGCGGGCAGGTCTGCCGCGTCGATCGGACCTGACGGCCCGATCCCGGGCGGTTCGGATACCATGCCCGCTCCATGCCCCAGATCACCATTGACGGCCGACCCTGCAACTACGACGCCGACAACAAGCCGACCATTCTTCAGGTCGCGCTCGACAACGGCATCGAGGTCCCGCACTACTGCTATCACGACGGGCTCTCGATCGCGGCGTCGTGTCGCATCTGCCTGGCCGAGGTCGCCCAGCCCAACCCGCGCAACGACAACAAGCTCGAGCTGATCCCCAAGCTCGTGCCCACCTGCCAGACCCCGGCCGTCGAAGGCAGCGAGGTCTACACGCAATCGCCCAAGGCCATCGGCAACCAAAAGGCGGTGATGGAACTGCTGCTCATCAACCACCCGCTGGACTGCCCGGTCTGCGACCAGGCCGGCGAGTGCTCGCTGCAGGACTACAGCTACAAGTACGGCAACGGCGCGTCACGCTTCGAAGAAAACAAGATCAAGCAGCCCAAGAAAGACCTCGGCCCAAACGTCCTGCTCTACTCCGATCGCTGCATCATGTGCTCGCGCTGCCAACGCTTCACCTCCGAAGTCACCGGCACCAACGAGATCGGCATCTTCGGCCGAGGCTCGTCCGAACAGATCGACGTCTTCCCCGGCAAGCCCCTGGATAACGAACTCTCCGGCAACGTCGTCGACATCTGCCCCGTCGGCGCGCTGCTCGATAAAGACTTCCTCATGTCCATGCGCGTCTGGAACCTCAGCAGCACGCCCTCCATCGACGGCATCACCGCCAGCGGCGACAACCTCTGGCTCGAACACAACGACGATAAGATCCGCCGCGTCAAGCCGCGAACCAACCTCGACGTCAACACCTGGTGGACCAGCGACGAGATCCGCTACGGCTGGAAGTTCATCCACCGAAAAGACCGTCTGACCACGCCGTCGCTCAAGGGCGAGAGCCAACTCGGCCAACGCCAGGACGTCAACTGGAATGACGGGCTCAACGCCGCGCTCACCGGCCTCCGCGACGTCACCGACCGCTTTGGCACGGGCTCGCTCGCCCTCGTCGTCAGCCCGATGCTCGCCTGCGAAGAAGCCTACCTCCTCGCCAAAGCCATCATCGCACTCGACCCCGACGCGACCCTCGCCGTCGGACCGGTCCCCTTCGACGGCAAAGACAAGACCTTCCCCGGCGGCTATACCGTCTACGCCGAGAAAGCACCTAACGCCCGCGGCGTCCGACGAGCCCTCGAGCAGGTGACCGACGCAGTCCTCGGTTTCGACGAGTTCATCGCGCAGGCCGACGCCGTCTCCGGCCTCATCATGACCGGCAACTACCCGACCGAGTGGTCGACCGACGCGATCGTGTCCCTGCTCGACAGCCGATTCACGGTGCTGCTCGATACGCTGCCGACCGAGGCGATGGCGGTCGCGGACGTGGTGCTGCCCTCGTGTACGTGGGCGGAGAAGGCGGGGACGTTCGAGAACGTCAACAATCGTTTGCAGAGCTTCGAGCAGGCGATCGCGCCGATCGAGTTCGCTCGGGCCGAGGGGCAGATCGCGCTGGACCTGATCTTCGCCGCTTCGGGTGGCTCGCGTAGTATTTACGACCCCGCGTCGCTGCACGCCGAGATGGGCGACGCCTTCGCCACCGACATCCAAGCCCCCGCCGCCCCCCGCGAGGCAGTCAGCGAAGTCCAATACGTCCAGCTGTGACGACCGAAGCCGTCGAGCAACGCCTCGACGGGTGAGTCGCAGTCGATT
>JBMYUK010000546.1:0-1792 GCA_049605275.1 Phycisphaeraceae bacterium | reverse complement strand
GCAGCCCTCGATGCTCTCGGTGCCGAGCGCCATCGCGCCCACCGCCTGCACGCCGCCGAGGCACAGGATCTCGTCGGCGCCCGCAAGATGCTGGGCGGCGACGATGGCGGCGGCGGCGTCGGTTCGGCCCTGGTCGATGGCGAGGTTGGCGGCGGCGATGAGTTCGGGCAGGAGGTCGTTGTCGTTGGCGTTGTCGATGAGTTGATCGTCGGGCTTGAGGATGGTGCCGAGGGTTCGGATGGTGTCGTCGATGCGTGCGTCGGCGAGGTAAGCGAGCGCGAGGCCGCGTCGGGCGTTGTATCGCTGGGCCTGGTTGAGTTTGTCGGGGTGTTGGAGGACGGCTTCGTAGTCGAGGACGACGAGCGCGGGGGCATCTTCGAGGACGCGGACCCTGGCTCGGGCGAGGAGCAGCGCGAGGCGTTGTCGGCTGGGGGGGTCGTCGGAGGCGGTGGCGTCGATGGCGGCGGTGAGCATGCGCTCGCGGACCTGTCGGGTCTCGCCGTTTTTGTCTGCCAGGGTGTTAATCACGTCCGTGAGCTGGGCGGGGGTGACGCGGCTGGCCATGGCGATCATGGCCTGCTCCCAGAAGCGGACGTCTTCGGCGTCGGCGGGTCGACGCTCGGCGACGGCCTTGAGGGTTTCGGGTCGCTTGCCGCGTTCGGCGACGGCTTTGAGCGCGATCGGGCGGACGACGGCGTCGTCGCTGCGCTCGGCGAGGACGAAGAGCGATCGCGGCGATTGAGCCCAGGCGCGCGCCGCGGCCTCGCGGACGCGGTCGTCTTTCGCGATCAGCCAGGCCCCGATGCGACGCCAGCTGTTCTCGTCGTCCGGCTCGACGACGAGGCCGAGCAGCGTGACCATCTGCGGGTGAGGGGACTCGATGCCGTCGAGTAGCTCTCGGGTGCGGTCGCGAACGTCTTCCCAAAAGTCTTCGTCGCCGAGTTGAGCCCGGTAGGCGGCGGCGAGCATGCCCGCGGCCGAGGCTTCGAGCAGTGGGTTTTCGAGCATCGCGTAGCCGGGCGGCAAGGCGGCGTCGCGCGGCATCTGCGTGAGGGCCATGAGGTAGGCCTCTTCGACCGCCGAAGCGCCCTCTTCACCCGCGGCGAGTTTATCGGCGATGAGGTCGGCGCCGGGCGCGTCCAGCAGTTGGCCGAGCAGGGTCGCCGCGCCGGTGCGGATGGGTGCGAGTTCGTCGTCGAGGCGGGCGCGCAACTGTTCGCGCAGGACGGGGCCGAACTCGCCGCCGTCTTCGGCGCGCTGCCGGACGAGGTCCATCGCGAGCAGGCGCGTGGCGTCGAGTCGGTCGCGCAAGAGGTCCGCCAAGAGCGTCGGTCGCAGCTCCGGCGGGGTCACGCGGTGCAGGTCGCGCTGGGTTTGCAGCAGGCGCTCCTGCACGCGGTTGTCGGTTTGCTTCTTCGTGCGTTGTTGGTTGAGCAGGTTTTCGTGGAGCATGCGCTGCCACTGGGTCGCGTTGAGTTCGCTGGCTTGGTTGTACCAGTCGGCCCAGGCGGCGCGGTCCTGGCCGAGCGTGTCCTGGTGGCTGAGGTCGGCGAGCGCGGCGTAGGCCCAGGCCTGAATCTGCGGCAAGCGGTTGACGCTCGTCAGTTCCATCAGAGCTCGCGCTGCGAAGAGACGCCGATGCTCGCCGAGCGCACGGATCGCCAGCCGACGCTCGGCCAGCGGCGCCTGCTCGTCCCGCGCGACGTCCGCCAACTCGCCGGCGATATGCTCGAACTCGAGCCGGCCCAGCGTCCGCACCCACATCTCCTCAAACGACTCGGGAAGCGATTGC
>JBMYUK010000545.1:0-1801 GCA_049605275.1 Phycisphaeraceae bacterium | reverse complement strand
ATGATGGCTGCCTTGAATCTGTGCCATCTGCGAAATCTGTGGACAAACTCAGTCCGAACCGTTTGAGTTGATCGTCAACTCAACCGGTTTCGAATCGTCTTTGGCGCTTTCGATGTGCAGCTTGTCGGCGCGTTGCGTGGACCAGTCTTTGACGTCCAGGTCCGGGGCGGTCTGGCCGTCGTGCCGTTTGATTTCGTTGTAGGCATTGTCCCGTTGGGCGGGGGTGAAGCCCGCGTCGCGGATGAGGCGGCAGAGGACCGCTTCGTTGAGGCAGTAGGTCGTGCCTGCGGCGCTGACGACGTTCTCTTCCATCATGACGCTGCCCATGTCGTTGGCGCCGTAGAAGAGCGCGAGCTCGCCGACGTGCGGGCCCATCGTGACCCAGCTGCTGCCGATCGAGTGGATGTTGTCCATGAACAGCCGAGCGATCGCCTGCATGCGGAGGTACTCGGTCGCGCCAGCGAGGCGGACGACCTTACCGGCCCGGGGCGCGAACGTGCCGCAGGCTTTTTTGTCCAGCGGATCGACGCTGCCTTCGAGTACGCCCTCGGCAAGAACGTCGCCGGGGAACGGCTCGCCGATCGATCGGTCGTAGTCGGGCAGGCGGCCGAGCGGCGTGTTCTCGCGTTGAAAGGGCCAGGCGATAAAGGACATGTATCGGCCGGGGTAGCCGTTGGCGATTGCGCGGTCTTGCCGATCGCGGAGACGTTGCATGTGATCGAGTCGGTCGGCGACGCCTTCGATGTGGCCGAACATCATCGTGCCGGAGGTCTTCATGCCGAGCTTGTGCGCGGTTTCCATGACGTCGAGCCACTGGTCGGCCGTGGCCTTACCGATGCCGATGCGACGCCGGACATGCTCGGCGAAGACCTCGCCTCCGCCGCCGGGCAAGGAGTCGAGCCCCGCGTCCATCAGCAGTCGCATGATCGCTTCGAGCTTACTGAGCCAGACGTCGCGCGGCAGTTCGTGCGATTGCTTCGGATCGGTGGTCGGGTGGCCGGGCAGGTCGTAGACCGCGACGAACTCGACGAACTCCGGCGGGCTGAATCCGTGGATATGAATGTGCGGGAACTCGGCCTTGAGGCCCTTGAGTAGATCGAGGTAGAAGTCGACGCCTAGGCTCGGATGCATCCCGCCCTGCAAGAGCACCTGCGTCCCGCCGATGTCGGAGAGCTCGCGGACCTTATCGTGCAACTGCCGTTGGGTCAGGACGTAGGCGTCGTCGTCGCCTTCTTTTCGGAAGAAGGCGCAGAAGGTACACGACGCCGAGCAGACGTTGGTGTAGTTGATGTTGCGGTCGATGACGTAGGTGCGTGCTGCGCCGTCCTCGGCCCGGCCGTGGATGCGGTCGGCCGTGGCGCTGGACCATCGGCCGAGGGCGTGGAGCGAGGCCTCGTGATAGAGCCGCAACGCGTCGCGGACCGACAACCGAGCCTCGCCGGCGATCACCGCCTCGAGATTCAGGTCGTTTTCGAGTTGAAGATCAAACGATCTCATCGCCTTTATCATAGAACGCCCGGCCGGAGATCGCCGCGAAACACCCGCGTCAACGCCGCAAACGCCAACAATTGAGGTTTTTGAGTTAGGGCGTTGGCGGGCAGTCGGTTATCGATTAGTATCAGCCTGTCCAAATGATCCAACGACCGGGAACTTGAAGATGAAAAAATCGATTCTCCTGCGGCTTTTCTGCAGCTCCCCCCGCCTCCTCGCTGGGCTGATGCTGGTCGCGCTAAGCTGCGCGACCGTGTTCGGCTCGAGCGTACCCGTCCAGGCCCAGACCGGACAAGCTCTCGCGCAGGCG
>JBMYUK010000544.1:0-1803 GCA_049605275.1 Phycisphaeraceae bacterium | reverse complement strand
CACGCCCCGCGCTTCCGCACGATCAGCCTTCACACCAAAAACGACCCCAGGAGATCGCCACCATGGCCATCAAGATCGGTATCAACGGCTTCGGACGCATCGGACGACTCGTCTTCCGCGCCGCACAAGACAATCCCAACATCGAAGTCGTCGGCATCAACGACCTCTTCGACAACGACGCGCTCGCCTACCTCCTCAAGTACGACTCGATCCACGGCAAGTTCAACGGCACCGTCGACTCGGACGACAACAACCTCATCGTCAACGGCAAGTCGATCCGCTGCTCGGCCGAGCGCGATCCGGCCAACCTCAAGTGGGGCGACGTCGGCGCCGATTACGTCGTCGAGTCCACTGGGTTCTTCACCGACTACGACGGCGCGGCCAAGCACGTCGCCGCCGGCGCGAAAAAGGCGGTCATCTCCGCGCCGACCAAGTCGCCCGACCAGGTCCCGACCATCGTCATGGGCGTCAACAACGAGACCCTCGACGCCTCGGCCACCGTCGTCTCCAACGCGTCGTGCACGACCAACTGTCTCGCCCCGCTCGCCAAGGTCGTCAACGACGAGTTCGGCATCGAGAAGGGCCTGATGACCACCGTCCACGCTATGACCGCGACTCAGCCGACCCAGGACGGCCCGAGTAAGAAAGACTGGCGCGGCGGCCGTGCGGCGAGCGTCAACTGCATCCCCGCCTCGACCGGCGCGGCCAAGGCCGTCGGCCTCGCGCTGCCCGAACTCAAGGGCAAGCTCACGGGTATGGCCTTCCGCATGCCGACCATCGACGTCTCCGTCGTCGACCTCACCGTCGTCACCGAAAAGGCCACCAGCTACGACGAAATCAGTGCCGCCCTCAAGGCCAAGGCCGAAGGCGACATGAAGGGCGTCCTCGCGTGGACCGACGACCAGGTCGTCTCCACCGACTTCATCCACGACCCCGCCTCATCGACCTTCGATCACGGCGCGGGCATCGAATTGGACAGCAACTTCTTCAAGCTCGTCAGCTGGTACGACAACGAGTGGGGCTACTCCAACCGCGTCATCGACCTGATCGACTTCATGGCCAAGCAAGACGGCATCAGCTAACACCGCCGACCCCGACCAGACCCTGACCCTCTCGAAGCCCACGGATTAAAACCGTGGGCTTTTTGACGCGCACCACTCACAACTTTTTGCGATCATCTCGGCATGAGACAACAGCCTTTCATATTGTCCCTCTGCCTGCTCGGCCTCTTCGCGCTCACCGGCTGTCAACAAACCGGCATCCCGAGCGTCGACGCCGACATCGCCGCGCAGTACACCATCCCCGACATCGGTGCCTGCCAGGGCGTCTTCGTCCACGACGGGTCCATCTGGGTTTACGGCGATCGCGACGGCGAAGGCATGATCAAACGCCTCGAATGGGTCGGCCCCAACGATCAAGACAAGCCCATGGTCCGCGACCCCGGCGAGATCTACGAACTGCTCCTCTATCGCAACCGCTTCACCAGCAACAACGACACCGAGCGACTGCCCAAGAGCCCGATCCCCCACCCCACCGGCCTCACCCACCACCCCGAACTCGGCACGTTCATCGGCAACACCGTCGATCAAAAAGGCACGATCTACCACATCGTCTGGTGGGGCTTTACCCAGAGCGGCAGCCTCGACGACTGGATCAAGAACAAGACCGTCGACGACCTCGGCGTGAACGGCACGAGACCCGAGTTCGTCCGCGTCAACGGCCGCTGGCTCATCGCCACCGCCGACTACGGCGACCAGGGCAATCAGCTGCGACTCTACGATCCGGAGAAACTCAAAACCGCCG
>JBMYUK010000543.1:0-1818 GCA_049605275.1 Phycisphaeraceae bacterium | reverse complement strand
CAGTCGATGGACGGCCCTGTCGCGTTCGTCGGCGACGGCGTGAACGACGGGCCCGCGCTCGCCGCAGGCGACGTCTCGCTCGCCATGGGCGCCGCCGGCTCGGACGTCGCGATCAACTCCGCCTCCATCGCGCTGATGAACAACAACCTCAACCGCATCCCCTTCATGGTCGGCCTCTCGCGAAAGACCATTGCGGTCATCCGCCAGAACCTCGCCTTCACCATGGCCTACATCCTGCTCATGATCGCCCTGCTCCTCGCCGGGTGGATGGCCCCGTGGATCGCGGCCGTGGGCCACGGCGTCAGCTCCATCATCGTCATCTTCAACTCCGCCCGACTCGTCCGCGAAGGCGAAGACCTCCACACCCCCGACACCACCGTCGAGACCGGCCGACGTGCCCGCAAGCTCGAGCAGGTCAACGCCCCCGCCGCGACGCCCGCCACCGCCCCGGCAACCGCGTAAGCCCCGCACAAACGCCCCTCAGATCAATGCCCCGCCCCGCAACTCGCCGATAACCTTCACATCGGCCACCCCACGCGAGCGACCATGCGAACCGCTTCGAACAAGCTCAAAACCGCCCCGCTGCTCGCCGCCGCGATCGCCGCCGCCGTCGTCCCGCTCGCCGGCTGCTCGTCCTGGTTCCAGACCACCAGCAAGCCCGCCCCCGAGATCCGGCCGGACGACTTCGTCGGCGAGCCACAAGTCGCCTCCGCACAGGCCGCGCCCGATCAGACGACGCTCGTCTCCGCCGACACGCCCGACGAAACCGACGGCGCGATCAACGGCTCGACCCCCGTCAGCGACAACGCCGTCGCCATCGACGCCATGGTCGGCCACATCAACGGCGAGGCGGTCTACGCCAACCAAATCTTCGACGTCAACCTCGTCGCACAACTCGAGTCCTTCGGCCGACGCTTCGACCCCAATCAATTCCAAGACGCCGCCGCCGCCGCGATCATGGACCGCCTCCAGGGCGTGGTCATCAACAAGCTCATCCTCGGCGAGGCCGAACGCAACCTGAAAGACTTCCAACGCCGAAGCATCGACTTCCGCGTCAACGCCGAACGCGAAGAACTCCTCCGCTTCTACGGCCAGGGCTCGGTCGCCAAAGCAAAAGCCGAGTTCCTCAAAGACCGCGCCAAGACCCTCGACCAACACCTCATCGACTTCCGCGAAGAGCTCATCATCGGCAGCTACATCCGCCTCAAGGTCATGCCCAAGATCGTCGTCAACCAGCGCGACGTCGAGCGCTACTACAACGACAATCAGCACAAGTACAACACACCCGATATGCGCATCATCCGCTTGATCCGCGCAGCCGACGACAGCGCGTCGAAGGAAGTCGCCAGCCGACTCGAACGCGGCGAAACCTTCGAACGCGTCGCCAAAGACCCCGAACTCAACACCTACAACAGCGACAACGCCGGCATCTTCAGCGGCGGCGACAAGATCCCCGGCGACATGATCATCGGCCTCACCCCGGTCAACGACGCCATCCTCACCCTCAAAGAGGGTCAGCACGCCGGCCCCGTCGCCGCCCGCGACCAACAATTCTACGTCCAGGTCGTCGCCTTCGAGCCCGGGCAAACCGTACCCCTCACCGACGCTCAGATCGCCATCGAAGAAACCCTCCGCGCCCAGCAGTTCGAAAAGCACGCCCTGCGCTTCCGCATGGACCTCATGCAGCGCGGAAGCTTCTCCGACCCGGCCGACATGAGCCGCAAGCTCGTCGAAATCGCGCTGAGCCGATACGACCGCTAGCTAATGCGCCCATCGATGCGACTGCCCGACTTTATCTCAAGACGCCTCCGACAAACG
>JBMYUK010000542.1:0-1821 GCA_049605275.1 Phycisphaeraceae bacterium | reverse complement strand
ACATGCGAATCGCACTGTTCTACGGCACCTGCACCGGCAAAACCGAAGCCGTGGCCGAGCAGATCAAAGACGAACTCGGCGAAGACTTCTTCGACATCTTCGAAGACGTCTCGCAGATCGAACCCTCGGACCTCGAAGACTACGACGTCCTGTTCTGCGGCATCCCCACCTGGGACGTCGGCGAACTCCAATACGACTGGCAAGACGTCTACGACCAACTCGACGAGGTCGATCTCTCGGGCAAGAAGATCCTCTTCTTCGGCACCGGCGACCAAGCCGGCTACCCCGACACCTACCAAGACGCCATCGGCATCGTCTATCTCAAGATGCTCGAGCGCGGCGCCGTCGGCAAGCTCGGGTTCACCAGCCCCGAGACCCACGAGTTCGAAGCGTCCAAGGGCATCATCGACGGCCAGTTCTGCGGCCTCGCCCTCGACGACGACTGCCAGCCCGAACTCACCGAGCAACGTATCAAAGACTGGTGCGAGCAAGTGACCAACGAACTCGGCGTCGAAAAAGCGAGCTGAGCGAAACCAGGAGTGAAGGGATGAAATTCAAGCTCTTCACGAAACTATTTGGTTGGATGCTCAAGCGCAAGGCCAAGAAAGCGAAACGTAAGATCACCGGTCGCTGAGGCGTCCGGTTTTTTTACACACCCACCTCACCGGAGCATATTCGTGCTTAGAACCTTAAAACATGCTTGCCTCATTTTTTGCTTGCTCGTACTGATCGCGTTTCCTGTCGCTGCCGAGCTCAAGGTGCACGGCATCTTCGCCAGCAACATGGTGATCCAGCGCGACAAGCCGATCAAGGTCTGGGGCTGGGCCGAGCCGACGACGCAAGTCGATGTGCAGCTAGGCGATCAAAAAGATCTCTCTGTTGCACACCGGGCAAGCGGAGCGTGGCAGGTCTCGTTCAACCCGCGTACGGCGAGTAATGACCCGATCAAGCTGACGGTCCGCGCGGGCGACGAGACGATCGAGTACACCAACATCGTCATCGGCGACGTCTGGGTGATGAACGGCCAATCGAACATGGCCTGGGACCTGGCGAAGACCAACGAGCGCGACATCGAGGCGATCCAGGCGGACCTCCCCAACCTGCGCTTACTCACAATCCAGAACAACGAGCAACAGGAACTGCAAAAGGACCTGCCCGACGACAAGCTCGGCGAAAAATGGCAGGTCTGTACCCGCGAGACGGCCAACGGCATCTCCGCGATCGGCTACGCGTTTGGCTCGCGCATCCACCGCGCGACCGGCGTGCCCATCGGCATCATCGACAACTCGCGTGGCGGAGCCTCGATCGAATCGCTCGTCCCCGAACGTAAGCTCGCCGAGCATCCGCTGACCAAACGCTACGCCGATTACGTCAAGCAACGCGAGGCCGAGTTCAGCATCGACGACTGGCTCGCGAATCAGCTCGAGCGGTGGGAAAAGAAGGTCGAGTCAGAGAAGAAGAAGGGCACGCCCGACAACAAGCTCCCCAAGAAACCTACCAAAGACGACATCCGCTCGTGGAACATCCCCGGCATGAGCCCGTCCGACGCGGGCAGCTGTTACAACGGCATGTTCGGCGCGTTCATCGGCTACAACATCAAAGGCGTCCTCTTCCATCAGGGCTTTAACAACGCGCTGGGCAACAACTGCCGACCCAAGCGCTACCGCGTCATGATGAAGCAGATGATCGAAGGCTGGCGCGAGGACTTCAATGATCCGAACCTCGCGGTCGGTGTCATCGGCTTCTGCGCAGGCGGCAACGCGCAAAACGATTACAACTTCGAAAGCCTGCTCCGATCCAACGGCTCGTACATCCGTGAGG
>JBMYUK010000541.1:0-1829 GCA_049605275.1 Phycisphaeraceae bacterium | reverse complement strand
CCCCGCGACAAGCCCTTCTTCATCGCCTACGGCACGTTCAATCCCCACATGCCTTGGTACGTGCCGCAGAAGTACTTCGATCTGTTCCCGCTGGACACCGTCGAGCCCGCTCCGATCAACATGGATGACCTGGACGACATACCCCCGCTTGGCTTGGAGAACGCAAAACGCAGGGACTGGGTCAAACAACTCATCGAGATCGACGAATACAAAAAAGGCGTGCAGGCGTACCTCGCAACCACCGCCTACGCCGACGCCCAGGTCGGCCGAGTGCTCGAAGCGCTGGACCAGAGCCCGCACCGCGACAACACAATCGTCATCATGGTCAGCGACCACGGCTTCCACCTCGGCGAGAAACTCAACTGGCAAAAGAACACGCTATGGGAAGAGGCGACGCACAGCCTGCTGACCATCCGCGTGCCGGGCATGACCAAGCCCGGCAGCGTCAGCGAACGCTTCGTCTCGCTGCAGGATATCTACCCGACCCTCGCCGAACTATGCGGACTGGCACCGCCCGAGCCGATCGACGGACGATCGCTCACGCCGCTTCTCAAAGACCCCGCCGCCGCATGGCAAAGCACCGCGATCACCGCACACGAAGACCGCCACATCACCATCCGCACCGAGACCTACCGCTACATCCGATACAACGACGAGCAGGAAGAGTTTTACGACTGCGCCAAAGACCCAAACGAGTGGACCAACCAAATCGACAACCCGGCCTACGCCGAGGCGATCGCCGACCTGCGCAAGAAACTACCTCGCCTCGACGAGATGGCGATGCGCTTGCCACGCCCGGAACGAAAAAATCGAAAGAAGTGAGACGAGTGAAGAAACGCGTCGCCAACCAAGACGCCGATCACACCCGAGTTTTTTCTTGCACGCGTTCATCGCGGCGTCTCGTACGCCAGCATCTGCGGCCGGGCGATGCGGCTGATCCATTTGTAATGCACTGCCGATAGAGTGCACCTGTTGTCCAGCCGCCCGAGTTGTCTCGAGCGGTTTTTAGTTTAATGGGTGGTTAATCAATCAGGTCAACTTTGATCGCGAGTAAAACTGCGAAAAACATGTCACCACAATCGGATCATCTAGTCATTGCGAATCAAACGACACGAGTCGGTACAGAACGCCTCCGCGCTTTTGCCTGCGAGAGGCGTCAAATGATAGGGGCTGCGGGAAGAACACCCCGCAAGTTACTCGGGAAAGATAGCAAGGTCTAAAAAGGGCGACGCAAAATCAACGGTAATCTCTGCACGCTGGAGAGGCCCGGAAAGTGTTGCGTCTAAACCCACGTACGTGACACCCTGTATCGAGCCCTCTTGGTCCTCGTCGCTTCGTGGAACGTCTTTTAATGAGTGATACGCCGCTGCATGCTGAAACTCTTGGATCCGGATTGGTGATTGGGTATATACAGGGGCGGTGGTGCCGCATCGGACCCCGGGTTGATTCAATTATTGCTATCGCTTCACGCTTTTTTCTGTCGCGAAACGCGGTACGCGCTCGGGGTCACGCCCGCCTCGCGCTTGAAGAATCGCGTGAAGTGGCTGGCCGTCGAGAACCCGCATACGTTGCAGATTTCCGCGATCGGCATCTCTGTCTCGCTCAACAAGCGCTTGATGTAGTCCACGCGCAGCCGATTGATCTCGTGCGTCGGCGATCGATCGATCGCCTCCTCAAACCGCCGAAGCAGGGTCGATCGGCTGACCCCCATCGCGTCCGCGAGTGCCTGCACCGTTAGTTCCTCCCGCACGTGCGACGCGATATACCGCATCGCCTCGGACACCATCTCGTCCTCGCACAAGAACACATCCGTCGAGTCGCGCACAACC
>JBMYUK010000540.1:0-1830 GCA_049605275.1 Phycisphaeraceae bacterium | reverse complement strand
TCAACCCCGAAACCCAGGTCTTCGGCGTCATCGGCGACCCCGTCGGACACTCCATGTCGCCGCACATCCACAACGCCGGCTTCGACGCCGTCGACTACAACGCCGTCTACCTCCCCCTCCGCATCCCCCCCGAATACGAGCACTTCAAGGCGACCGTCGCCAGCTTCCTCGACCACGCCCCGCTCGACTTCCGCGGCGCCTCGGTCACCATCCCCCACAAGCAAAATCTCCTGCGCTTCGTCGAAGAGATGGACGGCGAGATCGAGCCGCTCGCCGCCCAAATCGGCGCGGCCAACACCCTCACCGTCCGCGGCGACGGCTCGCTCTACGCCTCCAACACCGACTACGCCGCCGCGCTCGATTCGGTCTGCGACGCCATGCAGATAAAGCGCGAACAACTCGCGGCCAAGCGTGTCGCCGTGCTCGGGGCCGGCGGGGCCGCCCGCGCCGTCGTCGCCGGCTACACGCACTTCGGCGCAAGCGTCACCGTCTACAACCGCACCCCGGAAAAGGCACAAGCGCTCGCCGACGCCTTCGACGCCGACGCCGCGAGCCTCGACGACGTCCGCCACGCCGACTTCGACATCCTGATCAACTGCACGCCGATCGGCATGCACCCCAACGAGGACGCGACGCCTTGCGACTTCACCCAACACGCGAGCCCCAAGACGCAAGGCCCGCCCCTGGTCTTCGACACCATCTACAACCCCGTCGAAACCAATCTCCTCCGCGAGGCACGCGGCGCCGGCTGCGTCACCGTCTCCGGCGTCGCGATGTTCGTCCGACAAGCCGCCGCGCAGTTCACGCAGTGGACCGGCGCTCCCGCGCCCATCGACGTGTTTGAAACAGCCGTTCGAGATCGCCTGACACGCTGATCCCGCAAGCACGCACCGCCGCACAACGCGAGACGATGTCCCCCGGCATCTCGCGCCCCTACCGCCGCGTGCGGTGTGAAAACCGAGCCTAGAATGACGTCCCATGAGTGACACGGAATCGACTTCGACCGCTTCGTTTTTCTCGCTCGCCCGTCGACCCGCCGGGGTGCCGCACGTCGTCCCGCCGGGCACGCATGCGCTCGGTATGTGGCTATTTCTCGCCGCCTTGGCCGTGCTCTTTGTCGCGGGCATGCTCGCCTACGTCATCGTCCGCATCATGGGCACGACCGGCGTGGTCAACCCCGTCACCGGCGAATCGCTGCCGCCCACCGCCCCGCCGCTGCACACCCTCGACATACCGCTCGTCCTCTGGCTATCGACCGGCGCGATCCTCTTGTCCAGCTACACGATCCACCGGGCCGTCGAAAACATCGTCCACGAACGACAAGATCGCTTCCGCCAAGCGCTCATCGCCACGATCCTCCTTTCCGTGCCCTTCTTCCTCGCGCAGTTCGCCGGGCTCGCCACCCTGCTCGGCCGCGCGGGCGAGGGCGGCACCCCGCTGCAATACGCCATCTTCGTTCTCATCGTCATCCACGGCCTGCACGTGGTCGGCGGCATGATCCCGCTCGCCGTCATCACCAGGCAGGCCCACGCCGGACGCTACGACCACGAGTACCACGCCCCGGTCAAAAGCCTCGCACTGTACTGGCACTTCCTCGACGCGGTCTGGCTCATCATGTTCGCGACGTTCCTCGTGCTCGGCTAGCGCCGCGGATCGCTCGCCTTACATCACGCAACCGTCCGCAGCCGCCGCGACGCACGCGGGGGTCGCGGAGATCGGTCGTATTTTGAGTTCTCTTAAGCAGTCAGCCGCGACGCTACGCGTCGCAGGGAGAGCATAACACGCCGATTGCGACTACCCTGCGATGCGTAGCATCGCGGCTACGCTTCG